>JAZDPD010000116.1:0-7841 GCA_043798045.1 Candidatus Omnitrophota bacterium
GTTTTCTTAAATGTAAACGGCATCTTATTCCTCGGCAATCTTCAGTAAATATTCGCCGTAAGACGTTTTGATGCTTTGGCCTAATGCGATCAATTGGGCTTTGTTGATATAGCCCATTTCATAAGCAATCTCTTCCAGACAGGCGATTTTTAAACCCTGACGTTCTTCCACCGTTTTGATAAAAATTGATGCGTCAATTAACGACTCATACGTGCCTGTGTCCAGCCACGCGTAACCGCGGCCCAGGCGTTCAACATTAAGGGTGCCTTCTTTTAAATAGGCATTGTTGATATCCGTGATCTCAATTTCACCTCTTGCCGAAGGTTTAACATTCCTGGCAATACTAACCACACGGTTATCGTAAAAATATAGCCCTGTCACTGCCCATTTCGAGCGGGGCTTGAGGGGTTTTTCTTCAATGGATAAGGCTTTTCCATTAGTGTCAAACTCAACAACGCCATATCGTTCTGGATCTTTGACGTAGTAACCAAAAACAGTGGCCCCGGTGTCTCTTTTGGCCGCATTGGCCAAAGCTTCGGAAAGGCCATGACCAAAAAAGATATTATCCCCCAAAACAAGGGCGACCTTGTCTGTTCCAATGAATTTCTCGCCGATAATGAATGCATCCGCAAGCCCGCGGGGTTTTTCCTGGGCCGCATACACCAGGTTCATCCCGATCTCTTTACCATCACCCAAAAGCGTTTCAAATTGTGGCAAAGCCTGGGGTGTTGAAATGATCAAAACATCACGTACTCCGGCCAGCATAAGGATCGACAAGGGATAATAAATCATCGGTTTATCGTAAACCGCCAGAAGTTGTTTGGAAACACCCTTTGTGATCGGGAATAACCGTGTTGCCGTTCCACCTGCAAGAATAATGCCCTTCATCTTTTCTCCCCTTTTACACGCCCATGATCATCTTCAAACCGTTCAATATCATCTTCCCCGAAATAATCGCCTGTCTGGATCTCGATAAAAACCAGAGGCTCGGTCCCGATGTTCTCGATGCGGTGAAAACACTGCCGCGGGATATCCACATATTGCCCAACCGAAAGGATGCGCAATACTCCGTTAATGGTCACGCGGGCTGTGCCGCGGTGGATAAACCAGTGCTCTTCGCGCTTTGTGTGGCGCTGAAGGCTCAGGCGTTGGCCGGGATTGACCGTGATCTCTTTGACTTTGTGGTCTTCTCCATTAAGTAGCACAGTGTAGGTGCCCCAGGGGCGTTCGCCGATCGAAACCAGATATTCCTGTTGGTGTTCGCTGCCCCCTCCCATGCCCTCCCCACGCTTCGCGGGGGCGGGTGCTAATTTCTTTTGGTCTTGATCCATATTGCCCTCTCCCATGCCCTCCCCACGCTTCGCGGGGGCGGGTGCTAATTTACCCTTTCCTCGCTTCGTGCGGGTAGGGTAAATTCAAAATTTTTTGAAAGTATAACATCCATAACACGTTAACGCAAAAATTTTCTTAAGACACACCCCTTGAATCTTTTAGGCACGCGCTTTGGACTTCCCAACTGGTTTTGAACCTTTGGCGCGTTGCTCTGGCTGGCAAGGCGTTATGATAATATTCTTGCCATCCGTTGAAATTTGCAACGGGGTTTGGTGGTCAATATTTAAAAGATCAAGGATCGGCTTTTCTATAATTAGCGCCAGGCTGTTGCCATGAATGCTGAGTGTCTTTTTCATAATCCCTCGAACGGTTATCACAATGTTAGAACTGAAGTATAACATATGAATATGTCAGAAAACAACAGTGCGAAAGTGGAAAAGAAAGAAAAATTAATATTATTTGACAAAATTCCGATCGGTGATATATTTGTTCAAATTCATAATAGAGGTTGGTGTATGAAAAAGTTACTATTGATTTTACCCATGTTGTTTATGTTCACGGTTTTGTCTGTTGGCAAAGCATCGGCTGATAATCCGGCTGCTTTTTCAATTGCTTTATATAAAGACGGTTCTGAAACAACCACGTACAACATTAATGATGTTGGCAGTTTATACGTTTATGTTCCTTCAATTACTGCTGGCACGTTTACTTATAGTTTCTGGAATCAGAATACACCTGCAGGAATTATAACCAAACAGCAGGAAGTAACATACCCGACGACCAATTATTTCTGGATCACCCTGCCTTCGGCATTTACTTCCTCTGATGTTGGTAACTGGAATGTTAACGCTATTTACGCCAGCAGCGGGACCGTTCAATCGGCGGATGCATCATTTTCTGTTGTAACACCTGAACCTGGTATTATGGCACTTTATGGTATTGGCGGGATCCCGTTGGCACTTGCTTTTTTCAGACGGCGCAAGGGATCTGCTAAAGTTTAATCGATGTTCCCTGTTGGAGCATTCAACTTTATTATTAGAGGTTTATTATGAAAAAAATGACGTGGATTATATCAGCAGTCTTAATGTTTTCAGTCTTCAGTGCTTCAAACGCCTTGGCGAGTTTTACTGAATTTAAAATGGTTGGAAGCGATACAAGCACTGTTACCCAGAACACCTTTAATTTAAGTGAAACGCCTTACCTTTATTTTACTATTGCTCCGGCAGCAGACGGTTCGATAGGTGGGTTTTGGGTGAGCCCGGCAAATGACAGTCATTCTTATGATTTAACCATTACCAAGAATGAAGGAACGGCTTATTGGTTAACAGTTAATGATTGGAGCACGGTGAAAGAAATCGGCAATTGGACCGTTTCGGGTACTTATTTTGGTGATACGGGCAGTGGTTATTCCACAACAAATTTTCAGGTAGTTACACCAGAACCGGCCGCGGTGGCGCTTTATGCCATTGGCGGGATTCCCCTGGCGTTCATGTTCTTCAGGCGCCGTAAGGATGCGTTGATTTAACCCGCATTACCACTTTCTATTGAAAAATGCGGGTTAAATAGTCCAATCCTGAAGCTTTAGGCCCTGGATGCGTGAGAATTCCTTGGTGTTATGGGTGATGAGGATGGCGCGGCGGGATATGGCAGTGGCGGCAATCATCAGGTCGTTAGAACCGATCAACTTCCCTTTCTTTTCAAGCCCCATGCGTAATTCACCATAGATTTCAGCGGCGTTGTGGTCAAAAGGCACAATTTCAAACGGTGAAACAAAGAACTCCACGGCTTTTTGGGCTGAAGGTGTGTCTGCTTTTAATGCGCCGAAAGAAAGTTCAGCATAAACGACCGCTGGCAGCTTAACCATGCCATGAGGGATATCTTTTAAATGCGACAGGGCTTTTAACGATGTTCCTCTCAGGATAAATACACAGGTGTCCGTATCAAGGAAAAACATCAGAGTTTGGCCCTTTTACAATCCAGTTTTGAGCTCAAGTCCCGGGGGGCTTTCAGTTCCTTACACGGAGCCTTCTTCAGGAATTCAAAATAACCCGGTGGCCACCCTTTGTCATCCAAAGAGGTGGTCAGGCGTTTTTTGACCCAGCGGGAGATTGAATCGTTTTCCTCATGCGCACAGCGTTCGATCCGTGCCAGTGTTTTGTCATCAATGTAAATGGTTAATTGTGCCATAAAAAGATAATAACATATTACATTATCAATATCAAGTATATGTGCACGTATATGTGTTAATATTTAGCAAGTTGAAGAAATATTAGTATTAAATATTAGTGACACTATTATTGATTATTATTGATCAAACCAGCTCTGACAAATATTTAAATGCAGGGCAAACGCGAACACCCTCTTTGGAAACATAATCCTTATGGCCTGCAGCCGTTATTTGGATGGCGTTAACCGAAGGGTATTTGTTTTTGAGATACTTCAATCCGGTACCTATCGGGACATCGCTCCATTTGGCTTCGATAAATGTAGTTGGCTTGTTGTTGCGTAACAGAACAAAGTCTACCTCACGGCCATCAATATCGCGAAAATACCTTAGCTCATCCTCATAGCCAAGGACATCTTGCTGATAATGAACCCATTTCAATAAATGAACAGCAACCATATTCTCAAAACACAGGGCTTGGTCTTGCACAACGGTCCAGTCAAAATGATAATGCTTTTGCTCTTTCTTGACGGCGCGAATACGAGGTCCTCCAAAAGGTGGAAGACGAAAGATCATATAAAGGCGTTCCATAATATTCAGCCACTTGGCCACAAGCGCATGGCTCACCTGGAGGTCTTCCCTCAGGTTGTTGATCGATAGCGGCGATCCCACCATATCCGGCAGCCGGATCGCCAATAGCTCCATAGTTCCCAGGTCAGAAACGTGTTCAAATGAGTTGATTTCCTCATGAATCAGTCGTCCGCGGTATTCTCTTGACCAGCGGCGGGCTTTGACCTGTGAACCTGAAAAGAATGGTTCCGGGAATCCTCCCAGGGTCAGTAATGTCAGGAGTTTTTCCTGGGATTTGATGTTAAGTTCAGCAGCACTTAACGGGTGAAGTCGAAAGAAATGATATCTTCCCTGTAAAGAATCTCCACCGTAGCGGTATTGATCGAGTTTGGCACTGCCGGTGACAAGTATCTTTTTTTGGGTTCCATACTGGTCATATAGGCCTTTGAGAAATTGGCGCCATTTTTTATATTTATGAATTTCATCGAAAATAAATGCAGGCACATCAGGAAGTTCATATTTAAGGATATGTTCCCTGCTGGCTGGAACATCCCAGTTAAGGTAAGATTCCGCTTTGGGAATAATCATACGGGCCAACGTGGTCTTGCCTGTTTGGCGCGGACCTGCCACGAAGACCATTTTGTCTTTTAAATCACTACGGATCTGTGATGCCAGGTAACGTTTAATCATACAGAGTTAATAATACTATTATTTTAATGTGTTGTCAAATAAACTCGCGAGTTTATTTGACAGTATAAGAATATTAGTGTCACTTCTCCTAATATTTGTGTCGAACATGTTTAGCAGGGAGCAGTACCTGGCATTCTTAATTAATGCCCATTACTACACCCCGCTAAACATGATTGAATGGGTTGTGTCTTAAATACGGTTGTAGATCCAGCGCGGAATCGGATAGTTGCGGTTGACGATAAGAGCGCCCCAGTTCTTGTGCGGCAGGGCCTTTAGGTCGGCAAAAGCCGCCTGCATGACCTGTTTGCGCACTTTCCCGTCTTCGATGACCACCAATACCCCGTCCGTGTATTTGGCCAGGATCGCCGGATCCCGGTGATTGCGCAGCGCCGATGAACGAATGATGACCGTATCAAAGTTCTTTTTCATGGCCGTCAAAAGATCCGCCATCTTGCCGGATTCATACAGCAGAATCGGGTTGATCGCCGTAACGCCCGCCGGGATCACGGATAATTTATCATTCACCACATGGGTGATGCTTTTCAGATCCGACTTGCCCAGCAGATAGTCCACCAGTCCCTTGGCATTGTCCAGTTTCCAGGTTTTATGCAGCATGGGTGCATGGAAATCAGCATCAATCACCAAAACCTTGCGTTCCAGTTTGGTGGTGATATATGCTGACATGTTGGCAATGACCAGCGGGTTATTCTCGGTTTTAAGCGTTGAAGCCACCATGATCGAGGCCACATTCTTTTCTTTCCACAACAGATACAGCTGATCGCAAACCATCTGGTAGGAATAGGCATAAGCGGTCAGTTTTTTCTGAAAATCCACCCGCCTGGATGCCCACAAACGCTTGTTGCGGATCGACCCCAAACACGGGATACCCAGTGCCTGATCGATATCGCGCGGTGTTTTGACCGTCTGGTCGGCATACTCGAATATAAACGCCAGCATGATCCCCAGGAAACACCCCATCATGATCGCCAGAAGAAACGTCAGTGACTTGGAAGACCCCGTGGGCTTGATTGGCACCATGGCCTGTTCCACCACCTTCACACTCGCCGGGCCAATGGCTGTAACATCATCAAGCGGCTGGCCGTCCAGCGTCTTTTCCATGGCCGCGATATTATCGCGCACATACGCCACTTTAGGATGCCCCTCACCGTATTTCAGACGCAGCTCGGAAAGCTGCTGCTCCAGGTCAAAAATAATATAGGAACGGCTGACAGTATTGGCCAGAATCGCGGCACCAATAGGGTTGTAATCAAGAACCGAGATCGTGAACATATTGGTATCGCGGATCGGATTAACCTTCACACTGGCACGCAGGTTTTCAATGGCCTCACGGATCCGGTATTGCTCGCGCATAGCCGTCGGGACGGTATCCATCTGCCCTTCCCTTAGCTTGGCCTTGATATCGATCAGGATGTTCTTCAGGCTTGATGCAAACTTTTTCTCATCCAGGGGCGGACGCTTGTGCAGTCCCTGGGCCATAACCACCCGCATCAAAACCGGATTGGATTTGACGATTTCGCTCTGGGTCAGTGTTTGCTCGACATTGCGCGTATCATAAGATTCCTTGTAATACGGCGCTTCCACCTGTTTTTGGGCTGTGATGAGCATCTTTACATCAGCCTGGTAATATTTTGTCTGAAGTTTAAGGCCCACATAAGCGGTTAAAATAACCGTGATCAAACACACGAGCACCACAGCCTTCTGGCGAAAGATGACCTGCAGATAATCCCGCAGGGTCAATGTCTGCTCCAGGTTCATGGATTGATTGCTTTCCATCAAAACACCCCTTCCGAAACGACGATCATATCGTCTTCCTTGATTTGCATGTCTTCGGTAGAATCTCCGGCCATGACTTTATTGATATCAATTTTTAACGTATCATAACCAGCCCCGTCGGTGCGCGGACGCAGGATCTTGACGCGCGAGGATGAACCAAACCGCGTAAACCCGCCCGCGATTGAAATGGCCCGCAAAGCCGTGGTGGTGCCTTCCAGTGGATACGCCCCCGGCCGGTTGATTTCACCGTAGACCATATATTGTTTGGAATTGGATTGCTGAAGTGCTACCAGAACCACCGGATACTTCAAAAATCCCTTGGACAAGGCATCCTGGATCTTCTTCTGGATCTGAGGGATATCCAGGCCCTTGACATAAATACTGCCAATATAGACAAACGTGATCGTGCCATCGGGTGCCACTTTAACCACGCGCGAAATGGCTTCGGGTTCCTGCACCGTGATCTCCAGCACATCCCCCACACCCACCGGATAGGCATTGCCCGGAAGTTTTTCGCTCTCAGGCGCAGGTTGTGTCTGGGCGGCCGCGGTCTGTTCGAAAACCGGCGCTTTATTGTTTACAGCCTCTGGTGAAGACTCTGGCGCAACAGCCTGGGCATATACGGTGCTCACCGTAAATAAAACCAGCAATGCGGTGAATAAACTCTTCATACTGTGTTTCCTTCCTGTTTTATTTAGCTCCGATGCCGAAAAGCACAGCCGGCACGGTTTTGAACAAAATCTTGATATCCAGCCATAAAGACCAGTTATCAATGTACCTTAAATCAAGACGGATCCATTCATCCACATCGGTAATGCGGTTGCGCCCGCCAATTTGCCAAAGGCACGTGATCCCCGGGCGCATGGACAAACGCCGGCGCTGCCAGTCGCCGTATTTTTCAACTTCCGCTGGCAAAGGCGGACGCGGACCCACCAGGCTCATGTGCCCCACAAAGACATTCCAGAGCTGGGGTAATTCATCAATGCTCATCTTGCGCAGGAACTTTCCAAGAGGTGTCACCCGCGGGTCATTGGTGAGTTTAAACGCAGGGCCTTGCATTTCATTCAAATGTTTGAGTTCCTCCAGCTTGGCCTCGGCATCCACCACCATGGTTCGAAATTTGTAAAGTTTGAAAATACGCCCGTTAACACTCACCCTGTCTTGTGTAAAAAAGACCGGGCCGTGACTGGAGAGTTTAACCAAAAGCGCGGTGATACCCAGAAAGGGCGAAAAGATAACCAGCGCGATTCCCGAGAGAACAATGTCCATCAGGCGTTTTACCGCCAAAGGG
>JAZDPD010000169.1:0-4447 GCA_043798045.1 Candidatus Omnitrophota bacterium
TATTCACCCAGGCTTAAACCAGCCGTATACGCCACTGAAACGCCTGCAAACTTTCCACTGGCTTTTAAGGCCGCAAGGGCTGCCATGCTCATGGTAAATATCGCAGGCTGACAATACTTTGTTGCCATCAATTTCTCTTCAGGGCCTTCAAATACAATCTGAGTCAAACTTTCGCCCAAAACCTCATTGGCTTGGTCAAAAACAGCCTTTGACGCCGGGAACTGCTCATAAAGCTCTTTGCCCATGCCGACTTTCTGGGCACCCTGACCTGGGAAAACTAATGCAATCTTTTTCATAATAACTCCATAAAATGGCAGGCACGGGGGCCAGCCACTACACGCGTGATGTACGGGCGGCTCCCTGTGTCCGCCCATTTATTTAATATGACCACTCAATAATATTCGCCGCAGCCACCAAGCCGGCACCGAATACAACCAATGCAATCTTATCACCTTTTTGAATACGCCCTGCCTCAACCGCCTCACATAAAGCCACCACCACGGACGCTGCTGAAATGTTGCCATACTTATCAATATTTATGAAAAAACGCTCTTTATCGATCCCCGCGCGCTTGGCCACACTGGCAATGATGCGATCATTCGCCTGATGCGGCACCACACATTTAAGATCATCAACCGTAATGCCCGCTTTAAGCGCCGCTTGACTCACAGCCTTGGCCATCCCCGGAACAGCATGCTTGAAAAGTTCCTGACCATTCATGACAACATACGGCAATTTCGCCGCATCCAAAGAAGGATCATGCGGACCACGCGTTTTCTCTGTAATCACTCCCATTAAAGGGGCTCCCTCACCGTCAGCTATCATAAAATCAGAAATAATGCCACCCTGGTCCACCGGCGCTAACACCGCAGCCCCGGCCCCATCACCAAAAAGCACACATGTATTCCGGTCTTTCCAGTCAATGATCGTCGTAAAACGATCCGCCGCTACCACCAGAGCATTGCGAATCATGCCTGTGGCAATAAACTGCTTGGCCGTTGTCATGGCATACAGAAAACCTGAACATGCTGCACTGATATCATAAGCAAAGGCATTTTTAGAACCAATAGCCTTCTGAACCAGACATGCCACAGAAGGAAAGGCGCTGTCAGGGGTTACAGTGGCCACAAAAATGGCTTCAATATCTTCTGCTTTAACCGGAGAATTCTTTAGGGCATCCTGTGCCGCGGCAATGGCCAAATGGCTGGTAAGCTCCCCTTCAGCGGCAATACGACGTTCCTTAATCCCCGTACGCGTCATGATCCATTCATCAGAAGTATCAACTATCTTCTCAAGGTCTGCGTTGGTTATCTTCTGAGCCGGAAGATAACGCCCCAATGAAACAATACCGATCTTTTTCATATTTCTCCTTAAACGGTGTTGCCTACACGCCAACAACCGCAGAACGCATTTTATCGAGAATCTTGTGATCAACCTCATTCATGGCTGCACGGATAGCATTCTTAATCGCCTTAGGAGTTGACCTCCCATGGCTGATCATGACAATGCCATTAACGCCGAGTAAAGGCGCTCCGCCATATTCCGAATAATCCACCTGTTTTTTAACTTGCCGCAGGGCACCCATCATCAAAAGCCCTCCCAACAAAGCCAGGGGGCTCTTTTTGACTTCACGTTTGATTAATTTTGAAGCAGACTCCATCAAACCTTCTGAAACTTTTATAATAACATTCCCCACAAAACCCGTCGATACAATGCAGTCAGCTTTACCGACAAATATCTCGTTGGGTTCAACATTCCCAATAAAACACGGCAATTTATCCTGCATCAATTGATACGCCTGCTTCTCAAGACCAGACCCCTTGCCCTCTTCCTCACCAATATTTACAAGACCAACTGTCGGATCTTCTTTACCAAGAACGCTTTGCGCATAAACACGCGCCATCTGCCCATACTGATACATATGCTCAGGCTTAGGTTCCGTATTGGCACCGACATCAATCAAAAAAGACACACCATTATTAAGTTGTGGAATCACAAGGCCGATACCAGGGCGGTCAACGCCTTCAATCATCCGCAAATAGAAAGTTGCGGCCGCAACACAAGCCCCTGTATTCCCGGCGGAAATAAAAGCATCGTACCCTGGTTCTTTTAAAAGATTAACCCCCACGGTGATCGAAGAGTCACGTTTCTTGCGAATAACATCCGTGGGCTGATCTTCCATGCCCACCACTTCAGGCGCATGAACTATCTCGATTTTCTCTTTTGGATACACATATTTTGACAACTCAGATTTGACCTGAGCTTCAATCCCGACGAGCGTAATGGTCACATTAAATTCTTTGACAGCATCGACAACACCCGCAATGATATTCTGCGGTGCGAAATCCCCACCCATGGCGTCAACGACAATCCTCACGGCAAACTCCTTTAACCCGAAATTTTTCCTGCCTACAGATAGGTAAAGAAATAACAATCCGGATTGAACCATCTTTTAAAAACTAAAAGTGGTACTGCGGGTTGAATTTATAGAAAATAAGGGCGGGATGTTGCCCTCCCGCCCTTATTACAAAAACCGATTACTCTTTTGTCTTTTTCGATTTGATCTCAACGACCTGTTTGCCTTTATAGCAACCGGTAATTGGACAAACGCGATGACTGAAACCAGCCTTACTGCCCGCACCAGTAGCTGACGCGGCAATGACCTCAAGGCCCTGATGCGTACGGCGACGGCGAGAACGCGCTTTTGAATGTTGTCTTTTTGGATGTGGCATGACACTTACTCCTTTTGGCACTCACACTGTTCTGTATTAAGATCCGCCCCACAACCAGGACAAATCCCCTTGCAATCTTCGCGGCACAAGGCCCGCGGCAGATATCCGATGATCATTTCTTCACGTATGCGTTCACCTATATCGAGCCATTCATCACCAAGCTTAAATTCAAACTCGATTTCGTAACGGGTTATAACCTCCCGTGATAAATGTTCAAGGCACCGTGCACAAAAATCCTGCATCATAAAAGTCACAGCGATTTTTGCTAAAACGAAGTCATTAACCCGCTTAAGATCCGCCACAACCTTAAGCTCATCTTCCGGATCAATGAAATCCTCTCCCTCAAGCCCGATATCGGAGGGTTTCAGCACATAGTTAAGCTGTATCCCACCACTGACAACATCACGGATACGGATTTTCATTTATTCAAACGCGCCTTAAGACTTTTAGCGACACATTTGGGCACAAACGAAGCAATATCCGCATCATACCTGGCAATCTCTTTTAAGAGCGATGACGAAACAAATGAGTGTTTCTCCGAAGGCATCAGAAATACAGTTTCAATATCCTCCGCCAGACGTCGATTAGTCAACGCAATCTGAAATTCATACTCAAAATCTGATGTCATCCGTAAACCGCGGATGAGCACATTTGTTTTCTTCTGACGGGCAAAATCAATGACCAGGCCGTCAAAACTCTCGACTCTCACACCCTTCATCCCGGCGGTTGCCTCTTTTAAAAGAGCCACCCGCTCCTGAAGGGTGAACATATATTTCTTACTGGCATTATTCGCCACTGCAATCACAACATGACCAAAAATCGTTGTGGCCCGTGTTAAAACATCGAGATGCCCATAGGTAACAGGATCAAAACTTCCCGGATAGATCGCAATCTTCCCCATGCCGCCTCACTTTTCATCCACACGTTCAAGAACCGTCAACTGCGAACCGCCATACTTCTTATGCTTAATAACCAGAAAACGGTCGCCCGCTTCCTCAAGTGTTTCATCAAGGCCATATTGCGCCAATATGTAAGAATGAGGCGCTAATATATCATGTGCCAGTAGGGTTTTCAAGGCTTTTCTTCCCAGTTTCTGGTCGAAAGGCGGGTCAAAGAACACCACATCAAAACACCTTCCGGTGCGCGCAAAATCTTTAACAGCTGCAAAAGCGTCCTGAACTTTCACCTGAGCTTTAAGCCCCCGCAGTGCCGGTTTGAGCAAAAGCAGATTTTCCTGAATCACCTCAACACATTTTGGATCCCTTTCCACCATGCACACTTCGGTGGCCCCGCAAGAAAGCGCCTCAAAGCCCACAGCCCCGCTACCCGCGAAAAGATCAAGGAACCGAATCCCCTCCAAATTATGCCCGATAATGTCAAAAACAGCCTTCCGCAGCAAATTCTGCGTTGGACGGATATGGGCCGGCATATATATATTGCGCCCTGAATACTCACCTAAAATAATTTTCATTCCCTGCCCTTTCTTGATCCAAAAGTATACCATCAACCGCCACAACAACCATGCTTTTTTATCATTGAGAATTTTATACGCGAATTGTAACTCATAGTGCGACAAAAATAAGCTTTAAGATCAATTGTTACCCTGCAAGCATTCCTTTGCCATTCATTCGCCGTCTTGTAACCCAGAATCTTTCTGGGATAATTATTCATCCAGTCCTGAATCCATTTAACTCGCTCCTCACTGACATCTGCTA
>JAZDPD010000125.1:0-4173 GCA_043798045.1 Candidatus Omnitrophota bacterium
TGCCTGTCCTTGGCCAGCGCAGTATCTCTTAATATTGAAACTGCAGGACAAAAGAATTTTCAACGTCTTAGTATACGTAAAGATTATTCCAAGGATATTTTGAAACCTTTGCAGCTTATCAGCCGGCTTACAGCTCGCGGGAGTGCTTTTGAGGGTGTCCAGCAGACCACCCAGTTCGTTGTCGGGGCATCCACAGAAACTGACGGGGAGATTATCCGGTATTCCTGGAAATTATACCGGGAATTAAACCTGAGCCGTGTCTATTTCAGCGCATACCAACGGGGCTTAGGGACTTCAGATCTTCCGGGTGAAATTTCTTCACAGGCCAATGGCGATCTATTGACCCGTGAGCACAGACTTTATCAGGTCGATTGGCTGATACGTAAATACGGTTTTCGTGGTGATGAAATTCCGCTCAACACTAACGGGAACCTGGCCCTTGATGTAGATCCCAAAGAAGCCTGGGCAAGAGCTCATCCGGAGTTTTTTCCGGTTAATGTGAACCGTGATGATCAAGCGCGTTTACTGCGTGTTCCGGGTTTAGGGCAAGTTTCGGTTGATAATATTTTAACATTACGCCGTAGTGGCCATAAACTGCGATCGCTTGATCAAATTGGCCGTTTAACCAAGCTCTTACAAAAAGCGCAACATTACCTGATATTTTAACGCACAC
Organism: Candidatus Omnitrophota bacterium; assembly: GCA_043798045.1. Classification (GTDB taxonomy): domain Bacteria; phylum Omnitrophota; class Gorgyraeia; order Zapsychrales; family Fredricksoniimonadaceae; genus Fredricksoniimonas. The sequence continues at coordinate 674 of JAZDPD010000125.1, forward strand.
CATCTTCACTTATATTCAGCTGCGAATAAAACTTGCACGGCTTCACCTGTAATATTCCTCATAATGGTATGCTTATATCATAAGAGCTTTGGAAATTAATCATGTCTGATTGCAAAGAACTTTCCGGGAGTTATAATAAAAAAGTTATAAAAGCAATTCGTAACCAAATTTAATTATTGAGGTCACCATGAAAAAGATCATGATTGTAGATGATGATATAAGTTTTTGCGAAAACTTGCAGTATGTCCTTTTCAGAGAAGGGTATTCGATTGTTGTTGTCCATACGGGAAAAGATTGCCTTTCCAAAACATTAACTGAAAAGCCTGACCTGATCCTCATGGATCTGATGCTTCCTGACGGCGACGGGTCTGTATTTGTAAAACAGATGCTGGAGAGGCCCGGGGTAAAGTTAGGTCCTGTTGCGTTCTTAACAGCTTTGGTGGGTGGGGGAGATCATCAGGATGATACCAGCGTCCTAGTAAAGGATAAACGGTTCCCCATTATGGCCAAGATGTCAGACGGCCATGAATTGATCAGAAGGATTAAAGGTTTCCTGGGATAGTTTTTGCATTTGCGCTTTCAGGGCTGTATACTTTATCACATCATTCGTCATTCAAAGTTTTCACAAACAGGGGCTCCGATGCCATTGACAGAAAAGATCAAAGCGGGTAAGGAAAAAATTGCTGTTGTCGGCTTGGGCTATGTCGGACTGCCCTTGGCGGTTGAGTTTGGCAAAACGATCCCAACGATCGGTTTTGACCTTAACAAGAAACGCATTACGGCCTTAAAAAAAGGGCATGACCATACCAGTGAACTTTCTGCTGAAGCGCTCAAGGAAGCCTCATGCCTGAGGTTTTCTGATAATCCATCCAGCCTTAAGAAAGCAAAATTCATCATTGTGGCTGTACCAACACCGGTAACCATTCACAAGATCCCTGACCTTTTCTGTGTTAGAAATGCGTCTGAACTTGTGGGCAAGAATCTTACCAAGGGTGCTATTGTAGTGTACGAATCAACGGTTTATCCCGGGGTTACCGAGGATATCTGCGTTCCGATCCTGGAGCAATTTTCAGGGCTTAAATACGGTCGTGATTTTAAAGTGGGTTATTCACCCGAGCGCATCAATCCGGGTGACAAGGAACATACGATCACGCGCATCGTTAAAGTTGTTTCCGGGTGTGACAGCTCAACACTTAAAGAAGTGGCGGGTGTCTACAGCCTGATTATTAAAGCCGGTGTTTTTCAGGCACAATCCATCAAGGTTGCCGAGGCGGCTAAAGTTATTGAAAATACCCAGCGCGATCTGAATATTGCGCTCATGAACGAACTGGCCCTGATTTTCCATAAAATGGGGATTGACACCCGGTCTGTGCTTGAAGCAGCTGGTACCAAATGGAATTTTATCCGCATGCAGCCCGGACTGGTGGGGGGGCATTGCATCGGCGTTGACCCGTATTACCTGACGTTTAAGGCTGAGGAGATCGGATACCATCCGCAGGTCATCCTGGCTGGCCGGCAGATCAATGACAGCATGGGACCGTATATTGCCCAGCAGACGGTGAAGCTTTTGATCGATGCGGGTAAAGCGGTCAAGGACGCCAGGGTGTTGGTGCTTGGGATCACGTTTAAGGAAGATGTTTCTGATATCCGCAACAGCCGGGTGATTGATATTATCAAAGAGCTCAAAGAATACGGAACTACGGTCCTGGTGGCTGATCCTTTGGTTAACAAGGATGAGGTCAAGCATGAATATGGCGTTGACCTGACAACTTACAGCCAGAAGCTGAAAGTAGATGCCATTGTAATAGCCGTGAATCATCAGGTTTTCAAAGACTGTTTGAACCTCCAGACATTACAGACACATTTGACGTCTAGAACAGGGAAGGGTGTTGTGGTGGATGTAAAAGGAATGTTCAATCCGGAAAACTTTAAAGGAACAGGCTTACGTTATTGGCGGCTGTAAAATTATTTCTCGTAAAGACTTTAAACAACAAACGTCTGGTTCATGGCGTAACCGGCATGTACATGGTTTTCACTGTATTCATGTCACTGATGCCTCTGCAAGCTCCTGATGAACCGCAATCCTTTCTAAAACAACTTTTCTTTAATAGTTTGCATATACCGGGTTACTCACTAATGACTTTCTTATGGGTTAACTCTTTCAAGCGTGTTAATGCAAAGTCGCTTGCTTATTCGGCCATGATCTGCCTGCTTTTCGGTATTCTGATGGAATATCTTCAATCTTTCACCGCGTACCGTTCGGCAGATTTTGGGGATATTGTGCGAAATGCCTTGGGCATTGGAATTGTTATCGCAATATATGTTCGGGTGAGCACTGATAACTGCAGAAAATCGTAGGCGCAAGAAGAGTTTCGCTGAGGATGTTGAGGCTAGAATATTACAGTTTTTGCGGCCAGGATATTGGCACGTTCTGTTTTTGATGCCAAAAGCGCATCTTTTAGCATGTGTTGTTTTTCTTCAATGTGCTGCACAGCCTTGTGAAGGTTTTCAAGGATCTCATCAAGTTTTAACGGTTTTAAAAGATACGCGAACACATTACGTTCAAAGCATTGAACGCATTTATCCACACTAGAATTCCCGGTAATCATGATGATTTCTGCTTTTATGTTGATTTTACGCATATTATCAAGGAATTCAACACCGTCCATTTGAGGCATGGTGATGTCACAAAAGATAATGTCAATGTCGTTTTCTCTAAGTTTCTGAAGGCCTTCAACGCCATTTTCCGCAGCATGAACGTGATATCCTCGACGGAATAGAAAATTTGTAAAACGTTCCAGTATCTCACAATCATCATCAATAATAAGGATATTTAAATCAGCCGGTGCACGCATGCATACGCTCCTTGATTGTGACATCCTATTACAAAACCTTACAGAAAGTATAGCGCAATAAATAGGTAAAAAGTAGTGGGTCAGCGTCATTTGAAGAAAACGTTTTACGTTAAATAAACATAGTGGGGGAAATAAAACGACTTATCTAAAGTTAATCTAAAGAAGGAGAAGGTGAGAATCTCTTTACTGAGAATGCATCATAACGGACATACAGCAGGCATCAGGGTTAATTTCCTTGTTTCCTGTGTACGAAGTTAACATAACGTATATTATAGGAAGTTGACAGGATGCCCGATCGGTATTGATTGAACAGTTCCTATCGCAAGAATTCGCTGAGATTCTGTATTGGAACAATATTTTCAATGATTGGCACTAGCCCGTTTGTTATTTCCAATGTTGCGCTATTACCTTTTGACCCCAACACGGCTATCGTATTGTCATCGTTCATAGGAATTTGGCTTAAATCAACACCCCCTGTTTCATTCTTTTTCGTTTCAACGGCAGAATGTTCAACGACAATTATTAATTCCTTTCAACGACAATTAGAATTACCGACCCTCTTGGGCGGATTTAGCCGCTGATTTTTCTTCCAGTTTCAACTTCTTTGCCGTATTGATTCGGTAACTTTCAATATTCAACTCCAGA
>JAZDPD010000174.1:0-5935 GCA_043798045.1 Candidatus Omnitrophota bacterium
CTTGCGCTTGATGTTACAATTTCTCTGCTCCATAGATCTCCTGTTCTTTGTTTTGTCGACTAACTTACAAAGTAACAGTTTTTGCTGATCTATGGAGCTCTTTTAAATTTTTCCTGTCGCACTTGTGATTACAATTTTCCATCCTAACCGTAGGGGCACGCCATGGCGTGCCCGTTTAAAACATTTATCATGAATAAGCACTTCTCAAACGCGCCACGGTCAAATCTTTTCCCAGCACCGCCATCGTCTCAAAAAGCCCGGGGCCAACGGCAGAAGCACTTAATGCCAGGCGCACCGGATGCACCAGATCGCCACTATTAATCCCTTGTTCTGCCACGAGCTCACGAAAGGTTTTTTCGGTTGAAGCAATATCAAAAGGCTCGACTTTAGCCAGACGATCAGCCAGAAGATTAAAAGCTGTCGACATATTCTTTGACACCAGCTCTGTTTTCATGTCATCCGCTAAAGTCAGCTCTTTGACAAACAGGAACGCCGCACGTTCCAGAAAGTCATGCAGTGTTGACATGCGTGATTTATAAAGCCCGATGGCAATTTCAATGCGACCGCGATCAAACCCCTCCTTGATCATGCCCGCCTCTTTTAAAAAAGGCACGATCAATGCCGTCAATGTGGCCACATCCACCTTTTTTATATATTGCGCATTGGTCCAGCGGAGCTTTTCCATATTAAACTGTGCCGCGGCCTTATTCACCTTCTTGATGGAAAACTTGGCGCATGCATTTTTAAGCGGCAGGATCTCTTCATTGCCCGGGGACCAGCCTAACAGCATCAGGTAATTCACAAGCGCTTCCGGAAGAAAACCCGCGCGCCTGTAATCGCTCACCGCGGTGGCGCCATGGCGCTTGGACATCCTCGTCCCATCCTCACCCATGATCATGGGCAAATGGGCAAATTTAGGGATCTTGTCCCCATAACCTAATGCCTCATACATCAAAACCTGTTTGGGGGTATTGCTCAAATGATCCTCGCCGCGGAAAACATGGGTGATCCCCATCAGGGCATCATCAATCACACAGGCAAAACTGTACGTCGGAGCCCCGTCGGCCTTGATCAAAACCTCATCCCTTAAGTCATTGTTCACAGCCTGCGCGTTACCTTCAACCTGCTGCGCATATAAAAATGCCAGGTCAAACATGACGCGGCCGCGGATCAGATCATCCACCGCCACCTGCTTATGCTCCCGGCGCTGATAAAGTGCCCTGATATTCAAGAACACAGCCCCGTCCTTCACATAAGCAACATCCTCGCCCTGCCCAAGAAGCTTCTTGGCATGCTCTTTATATATTTCAAACCGGTCGCTCTGCTTGTAAAGCTCATCCCACGAAAGGCCGAGCCAGCGCATGCTGTCCATGATCTCCGCTTCATACTCCGGCCTGGAGCGCTCCAGATCAGTATCCTCGATGCGCAGGACAAACTGCCCTCCCTGGGCCTTGGCATACATCCAGTTGAACAAGGCCGTGCGCGCACCGCCAATATGCAAATTTCCCGTCGGACTTGGAGCAAAACGAACTTTCATACAACCCTTCCTGCCTGCTAACCCGCCTTAATGATAAGCACTTTCGCGGCCGCTATTGACCAGATGCGCCACCATGGCTTCAATGCGCCGGCGGGCTTCTTCTTTCAAATCAACGAATTCAAGCCCCACATCATAAAAAAACGGCTTGTGTTCTTCAATGCCCTTGCGCCGCACCACCCACACAACCCGCGCCTGGCAGGAAATTGGATCGCCCCCATCCATAAGATCTACATCAACCACAACACCGGCGAATAATTCAAACGCTTTCTTGATGATGACCGCAACACCGCCGATGCTGAGATTCTCCGTATGCATCAAAATGGCATCCTGAACCTTCTCTTCCTGGAAAATCTTGATCATGCACGGGAAATTTGCCCGCGGAAACCGGCGCCGATTCAAACCCTCCCAAACCATAAGACCTCCTTGCTCCTCCACAAAAAGAGGAAAGTTTTACCTTCAGTCTTTCTGAACACGAACAATGCTCAGCGCACGGCCTGTGGCCGGATCAACATCAACAATCACCCCGCACAGCGTTGCAGGTGTTGAAGATACTTCAAACTTGTTAGGCATGCCCGTCAGGTACCGGTCAATGATGCGCTCCTTGATCTGCCCGATCACGGAATCATACGGCCCGGTCATGCCCGCATCCGTGATATACGCCGTCCCTTTGGGCAGAATTTTTTCATCCGCGGTTTGAATGTGCGTGTGGGTCCCTAAAACAGCGCTCACGCGCCCGTCAGCATACCAGCCCATGGCCACTTTTTCACTGGTGGCCTCGGCATGCATGTCCACTACAACCACCTGCACACCCGTCAGGTTGCCCAATACGGCATCCAGCGCACGAAACGGGCAGTCCGTCAGGTACTTCATGAACGTCCGGCCCAGGAGCGTAACCACCGCAATCCTGACACCCTTAACCTCGATCACACAGACACCCCGGCCCGGAGCCTGGGAAACAAAATTCGCCGGACGCACAATGTTACCTGAAGCATTCAGGAAATAATATACCTCACGTTTATCCCACACATGATCACCCAGGGTGATCACATCACAACCGAACGAAAATAATTCACGCGCCACATTCTCGGTGATCCCCGACCCTCCGGCCGCATTCTCCGCATTGGCAATGACCACATCCACCCCGTCATTGCGGCGCATGCCAGGCACGTGTTTGGCAAAAGCCTCGCGCCCCGAATTACCGACAATATCCCCTAAAAAAAGGATCTTCATTACTTGGCAAACTCCAGAGCCCTGGTTTCACGTACCACCAGCACCTTGATCTGTCCCGGATACTCCATATCGGCCTCGATCTTCGTGCGGATATCTCTCGCCAGAACAACAGCCTCATCATCATTGAGCTTGGCAGGATCAACCATGATCCGGATCTCGCGTCCCGCTTGCAGCGCAAAAGCCTTATCAATACCCTTAAATGAATACGCGATCTTCTCCAGCCCTTCCAGGCGCTTGATATATGTCTCCAGCGATTCAGCGCGCGCACCCGGACGGGAAGCGCTCACCGTATCGGCCACACACACCAGAACCCCGAAAATAGAAGCCACTTCAACTTCATTATGATGCGATTCCACAGAACGCGCCACCAATTCCGCTTCACCAAACTTGCGGGCCAGGCGAGCACCCACCACCGCATGTGTACCTTCTTCCGCTTCCGTTGAAACCACCTTGCCGATATCATGCAAAAGCCCTGCCCGTTTGGCCAGCTGCGGATCAATGCCCAGCTGATGCGCCATGACACCCATGAGCCTTGCCACTTCCTTGGTGTGCTGCAACGCATTCTGTCCAAAGCTGGTACGATACTTCAAACGACCAATGAGCTTCACCAGCTCCGGGTGCATGTTGTGAATGCCAAGCTCGAATACCGCCGACTCGCCCTCTTCCTTGATCTTTTGATCCAAAAGCTTTTTCGCCTTTTCAACCACTTCTTCAATGCGTCCAGGATGGATACGTCCATCCGCAATAAGCTGTTCCAGGGCCAGTCGCGCGATCTCGCGGCGCACCATATCAAACCCTGAGATCGTCACGGCTTCGGGCGTATCATCAATGATAATATCCACCCCCGTCGCCTGTTCCAGCGCGCGGATATTGCGTCCCTCACGACCGATAATGCGTCCCTTCATTTCATCAGAAGGCAAATGAACGGTACTGATCGTTGTTTCCGCCGCATGGTCAGACGCACAACGCTGCATGGCAATGGAAATAAGCTCGCGGCCTTTTTTATCCGCCGCCTCCTTGATATCTTCCTCCATCTGACGGATGCGGGTAGCTTTTTCATGAACAAGCTCCTCATCCACACGCAATAAAAGCATGTTCTTGGCTTCTTCACGACTAAGGTTGGAAATCTTGAACAGCGTATCTTTTTCCTGCTGGATCATCTTGGTCAGCTCTTCAGCCTTCTGAACATTCTCACCTTCCTTCTGTTTTAAAACTTCAAAACGCGTGGTCTGATCCTTTTCTTTCCTGTCCAAAAGGTCCAGGCGCTTTTCAACATTATCTTCCTTCTGCTGCAGGCGCTTTTCAGTTCCGGCAAATTCTTCACGGCGCTGCTTGGTTTCAACTTCAAATTCCTGCCGCAGCTTGATCATCGTATCTTTGGCATGCAGCTCCGCTTCTTTCTTGATGGTCTCCGCTTCACGGGTGGCCATATCCCGGATAGAGGCGGCCTCGTTTTCAATTTGTTTTAACTGACGCCCTTTAAAAAAACGACTCATGAAATAGCCGCCGGCAAAAGATCCGCCGCCGATCAACACAAATAACACCACATTCAACAACATGCCCTCACCCATAATATACTCCTGTCTTTTAACGCGTTTCACGCGGTTGATTTGGTACGAGCTGTCAGTCACGCCCCTTAAGCGAGCGCTCTTATACAACCCCTTTGATCAATTGGTGAGAAGATACGTTACAGGCCGGTCATGTGATTCAACGCCTGGCAAGGCATCAACAACCTGAAAATCATAGGCCAGGGCGATGGTCGGTGTTTGGGCAGGCAAATCGGAAAGAAAGCGGTCATAATACCCCTTGCCGCGACCTAATCGGTTACACTGGCGATCAAATGCAACCCCAGGCACCACAACAAGATCGAGCTCAGCTGAATCCAGGCGGTTATCCCCACGGTCAACCGGTTCCTGAATGCCGTAAGCCCCGGGCTTTAACTCTTCCAGGGACTTGATGAGCAACACCACAATTCGCTTTTTTTCTTTCCAGACAAGCGGCAATGCCACACGCTTATTTAAGTCCATCGCTCGTTGTATCAGGGAAAAGGTATCAACCTCTCCCTTAAAGGACGCATAAAACATGACCGTCCTTGCGTTCATAAAAGCCGGAAATGCCATCATCTTCTCAAGAATGACCCGGCTTTTGAATAAAGCAACTTCCTCCTTTTGTGCTTTTATATGATCAAGAATTATCTGTCGTAATTCCTGTTTGGTTTGATAGATCACCTTAAGCCTCAATAACAGCAAAACCTTCCCAAAATCGCGCTATAATATCAACATATTATTAATTCTGATAACAAAATTATCTCCGAAAAAGAAATAACTTTCGTGTCAGGAAAAACAAATACTACTTGCACCAGAAATAACTGAATACAGGCAACTTGAAATCAATTCTTTTTCTCATTACTGACAACAAATAGCATAAACAGTCATCCCAACAGTACTCTGCCCCTCACAAAACCACCCCGTTACTGTTGGATTTGAATTCAACACACCAACGCCTCCAGACATGGCACCACATCCACCGCCTCTAGACGCCGTTCCAGCAGGACACACAGCACTGCCCGAAGAAGTGCCATTAAAAGAATAATGAGTACTCGCCAATATACACGGTGATCCATTGAAACCCACCCATGACGTTCCATTCCAATACTGCATTCTATGGTCAACGCTGGAATACGCCATCTGGCCTTCCACACCCGCCGCCCAAGTAGAAACAGCTCCCGTGCGCGGCTTCATCCGCATCGTTCCTACAACATCCAAATTCGTTACCGGAGCCGTTGTTCCAACGCCCAGACTCCCGGACACATACAAATCCTTATAATCCCCGCTGGGACTGGGATAAAATGTTGTTAGCGTCATCGATTCTGCCTGCGCCATATGCGTAGAAACAATTAAAAATAACATCACGAAAAATCTCAACAGAAAATGGAGCATAAAGACCTCTTATATTTAAATTTCTTAATAACTACTAAAAATATTATACCAAAAATTTTGGAATAGGAAGAACACTTTTTCAAAAACGCTACCGCGAATTGTAACTCATAGTGCGACAAAAATAAGCTTTAAGATCAATTGTTACCCTGCAAGCATTCCTTTGCCATTTCATTCGCCGTCTTGTAACCCAAAATCTTCCTGGGGTAGTTATTCATCCAATCCTGAATCC
>JAZDPD010000175.1:0-2890 GCA_043798045.1 Candidatus Omnitrophota bacterium
TTAACATCATCACCAATTTTCTTGGCGCCAATAGTCGTGACCTCAAGGGTATGCGGAATAAAATAAACCGCAAACCAGTCTTTCTTAACCTCCCCCACCGTAAGGCTTATACCATCGATGGCAACAGATCCTTTGGGTACCACACACCTCATTAAATCTTTTTGAAATTTAACACGGTACTCAACATAATTCGGCAATGTGCGGATATCCTTGATAACACCCACCGCATCCACATGGCCTGTCACAAAATGCCCCCCTAAACGTGCATCCGCCCGCATGGCGCGTTCAAGATTCACATATGATCCTGGAACCAAATGCTTGAGAGTTGTTGCATCCAACGTCTCTTTCATAAGGTCAAACGACAGGCACCCGCCTTTAAGCGATGTGACTGTCAAACAAACACCATCATTGGCAATGCTATCGCCCAACTTAATATCATTGAACAATTTAGGCGTCTTGATCAAAAGCGTATAAAGATTCTCACGCTTTTGAAGCCCCTTAACTGTTGCCACTGCTTCAACAATACCGGTGAACATAAAGAATCTCCATAATTTTAACTTGATTCTTAGACTTTAGGTATGCCTGGCTGCTCAAACAGAAGAAACAGCTTTTTCTAAAAACATCACAAAGGAAAGCTTGGTTTCCAAACTCGCAGCTGCGGCACACCTAAAATCTAAAGCAAATGAAAATCAATGCGTATTAATAACATCTGATTCAATAAAAATATCTTTACCCATCCTCTTGACGCATATGATCTCTAAAATATCCTTAGCCATCAAAGATGCCACATCCACACCCTTAACCGCATCCTTTATCCCAGGCCCCATCACCTTCGGTGCAATATAAATGTGCATCTGATCCGAAAGCCCTGCATGGATAACTGATGTTGCCAGAGTCGGACCGCCCTCTACTAAGATACGGATAAGCCCGTTTTTTGCAAGTGCTTTGAACAAAGCCTTCAAATCAACCCCACCTAAGGCTTCATCCAACACCATGACCACAATACCAAACTCTTTAAATGCTTTGATTTTCTGACGAGATGCTTTCTTGGTTGTTGCCACAATAACCTGCCCCGGCCTTATCCTATCAAATATTTTAGACTTAAGAGGTGTTCGCAGGGTTGAATCAACCACCACTTTAACCAAAGCTTTATGCGGCGCATCAAGCTTTGGATCATCTGATAAAACCGTATTCACTCCAACAACAATCGCATCAAACATGTCTCGACGTAATTTCGCTTTCTTACGTGTGGATGCCGATGTAATCCACTTAATCTTCCCTGAATGCGTACCCACCTTGCCATCCATCGTCTGCGCGGTTTTAACCACAACATATGGCATTTGGGTTTTAATATTCTTGATAAATGCCGCGTTAAGGCGCATCGCATCATCTTGGCAAACCCCAACATCAACGGCAATACCTGCTGATTTTAATTTTCGGATAGATTGACCATGGGTGCGCGGGTCAGGATCTGTCAGGGCGACAACCACCCTGCGGATACCGGAGGCAATCACAGCATCCACGCAGGGCGGCGTTTTTCCCCAATGCGCGCAAGGCTCAAGTGTCACATACATGGTGCCACCAACCGCTTTAGACTTTGCCTTTTTTAAGGCATCAACCTCGGCATGATCGCCACCATAATAATGATGATAGCCTTGGGCTATAACCTTGCCGTTTTTAACAATCACGCACCCGACCATAGGATTAGGCGACACTTTTCCCATTCCTTTTCGCGCCAAGGCCAATGCGTGCTGCATGTACTTCACACCAAAGCTCATGTTCATTTCCCTGCCCGGGATTTTAATAACTCTACCCACTGATACGGCACATACGATTTTCCGATAAAAGTATTGGTTTTGGCATTGCCATGCGCATCAGAACCACCTGTTACCACCAGATCATATTTCTTCGCGATATCTAGATACCTGTTAACGGTATTCATATGGCAGTTAGGATAATACGCTTCAATACCACCTAACCCAGCCTCAACAAGGGACGGAATTAACTGGTCACGATCGGTCAGAACCGGATGGGCCATCACCGATACACCACCGGAATCATTAATCAATTTGATGGCTTCAAACGGCGTTTGTTTGAATTTTGGAAAATGAGCCGCAGCACCTTCACCTAAATATTTCTCAAAAGCCTCATCCAGCGAACGGACATGCCCCCGTGTCAGGAGCATTTTCGCCAAATGCAAACGCCCCAGCGCATCTGAGCGCGTAAGCCCCGCCACATCCTCAAGCGTAATATCATGTTTCCCCAGCTCCTGGAGCTTGCCAATCATCTTTTTCATGCGCTCAATGCGCGCCTGTTGCATTTGATGCAGCTTCAAAACCAACGGACTTTCGTGCAAATCAAAACAATATCCCAGGATATGAATATCCTTGCCCTTATACTCCGACGACAACTCAATGCCGGCCAGCACTTCAATCCTGGCCGCCTCACCGGCAGCAAAAGCTTCAGAAAGCCCGTCGATTGTATCATGATCCGTCACGGCAATGCACGAAAGGCCAGCCGCTAACGCTTCCGAAACAACTTCATCAGGTGAAGACGTTCCATCAGAAAAATTTGTATGAATATGCAGGTCGGCAAAACGATCATTCATGAATGCGGTGTGACCGGAACAATTTCTTTTTTATGAACCTTATCGAGGATCCCGTTGACAAACTTGCTGGAATCATGATCACCATATTTCTTCGCAAGCTCAACCGCTTCATTGATTGCAACTTTGGGAGGAATATCCACACCCGAAAACTTTAACTCAAAAAGCCCCAGGCGCAGCACATTGCGGTCAATCACAGCCATTCGCCCCAGATGCCAATTGGTCGCATAATCGCCCAACTTGGCATCTATATCTGACAAATGACTGTAAATACCTTCAACAAGT
>JAZDPD010000190.1:0-6587 GCA_043798045.1 Candidatus Omnitrophota bacterium
GTGCTCGATGAACCTGAGGATGAGTGGGCCTTGAAACTTCTGAGGGAAGAACATGTGGTGGTCCATCCAGGATTCCTGTTTGATTTTAATGAAGAAGGTTTTCTGGTTTTGAGCCTTTTGACGCCGGAAGATATTTTTGCCGAAGGTCTGCGGCGGATATTTGCTTTTATTGAAAAATAGCAGGGTTCTGTTAAACTTAACCATTAATAAATATACAGCAAGAGGAGCAGACATGGCCAGGCCGAATTGGGATGAATATTTCATGAAACTTGCAATGCTTGCATCCGAGCGCGCCACATGCCCCCGGATGCATTGCGGGTGCGTTCTTGTCAAAGATCGTGAGGTCATTGCCACGGGGTATAACGGGTCTATTCCCGGCGATGAACATTGCGAGGATGTGGGGTGCCTGGTTGTTGATAACCATTGTGTGCGTACCAATCATGCCGAAATGAATGCCATTGTCCAGGCTGCCAAGAAAGGGCACATTGTTAATGGGGGTATTGCGTATGTGACCAATATGCCTTGTACCACGTGTGCCAAGGCGCTCATTGCCGCCGGCATCAAGCGTGTGGTTGTTTTCTCGGATTATCACAGCACTCTGGCGACGGAATTCTTTGCCAAGGCCAAGGTGACCATCGATAAGGTTCCCATGCCGTCCAAAGAGATCGTTTATGATCTTGAAAAATACACATCGGCCAAGAAATGATGAAAAATCTAAGCGTTAATAACGGGCGGATCACGGATGGTGTCTGCCCTGTTTCTTTGAGGGGTGTTAATCTCGGCGGCTGGCTGATGCCGGAGGCATATTTCACATGTGCGCCCAATCGAGGATACAGGTATCTGAGAGAAGGTTTTGTGAAGGTGCACGGGGAGGCTGAGTTCAGGACGCTGGCAACGGCTTTTCGGGCTGCGTTTATCACAGAAAAAGACTTTGCGCAAATTGCCGGGATGGGCTTTAATTCGGTGCGTCTTCCGTTTCATTATGCGCTCATGGAAGAAAGTCCTTATGTGTATTCTCATGAAGGTGTTGCTTGTCTGGATCAGGCGATCAGGTGGGGGAAGAAATATCATCTCAGGATTATCCTGGATATGCATGCTGTTCCCGGTGCGCAGAATCATGATTGGCATTCGGATTCTGATGGCAAGGCGCGCTTTTGGACAAGCAAGGCATTTCAACGGCGCGCCATTGCATTGTGGGTGTTTTTGGCGGACCGGTTTAAGGATGAGCCGGTCATTGCCGGGTACGATCTTTTGAATGAGGCTGTTACCGGGGATGATAAGGGGCTTAATGCCTATTATCAGGCGTTGATCAAGGCGATCCGTGCTGTTGATAAGAATCATATTTTGTTTGTGGAAGGCAACCGCTGGGCACAGGATATTGAGTGCCTGGATAATTTTGATGATAAAAACCTTGTTTTGGGCATTCATTTTTATGAGCCATTGGAGTTCACATTTAATTTTGTTCCGGGTTTAAAGTATCCCCTGATCGGTAAAAATGCGCGCTGGGATAAGGCTTTCATGCGTCAGCGTCTTGAGGCTTTGTTCAAGGTTGCTCAAAAACGTGGAAGGGCTTTATGGTGCGGCGAGTTTGGGGTGAATGCGCGCGACGGACTTTATGGCGAGGATGTGTGGTTGTCGGATATACTTACGCAGTTTAATACCATGGGGATCCACTGGACGTATTGGACATGGAAGGCTGTCAAGCATCACATGTTCCCGGATGGAGTTAATAGTTATTTGCCCAATCCGCCGTGGGTTAACCGTCCGGGGCCGAAGGCCGGGTGGGAAACATGGCATTTGCATTGGCTTGATCAACAAAAAGATATGGTGGCTTCCTGGAAAACTCAGGCGTTCACACCCAATCAGGCGATTGTGAAGGCTTTGAAGAATGGATTGAAGGATCAATGAGCGTTGGCCTTTGTTACATGAAACAGGATGATCATTTATGATTGAAAAGATTTCGAGTTTGCAGAACGCGGGGATCAAGCGGGTGGTGCGGTTACGTACCAAGAAAAGCCGTGAAGCCAGGGGGCTGACCATTGTGGAGGGTAATCGTGAGGTTCGCCAGGCGTTCTTGGCGGGCTTGCGTTTTCACAGTGTTTATATTTGCCGTGAGGGTGTTTATCGGCCGGATGAGGTGCTTGTTGGTCAGATGGAGGCGGCCAAGGTTAAAATCTTTGATACGGGTTGTTCGGTGTTCGGTAAAATGGCCTACGGTGATCGCATTGACGGGATACTCGGGCTTGTGGAGCAGCCGGAAGTGACATTGGCGAATCTCAAGTTAAGCGCGGCGGCGCTTGTTGTGGTGATGGAAAGCGTTGAGAAGCCGGGAAATCTGGGTGCTGTTTTGCGCACGTGCGACGGGGCGGGTGTTGAAGCCCTTTTGGTGTGCGATGAAAAAACAGATGTTTATAATCCGAACGTGATCCGTGCGAGTTTGGGGGCAGTATTTGCTGTGCCGACGGTCTCGTGCAGCAGCAGGGAGGCGTTGGATTTTCTGCGCGCCAGGGGTATCAGGGTTTTTGCGGCGGTTGTTCAAGCCACAGAATATTATTTCGAGAAAGACATGTCCGGCCCATGCGCCATTGTGATGGGCAGTGAGCAGGATGGTTTGAGTGATTTCTGGCGACGTAATGCGGATGAGATGGTGCGGATTCCTATGCGTGGCAAGGTTGATTCGCTTAATGTGTCGGTTTCGGCTGCGGTGATGGTTTATGAAGCGTTAAGACAAAAAGGAACAAAATGAAATTACAACTTTTTATTTCACATAATGGTGGTGTGTCCCGGCGCAAGGCCTTTGATCATGTGATCAACGGCGATGTGACGGTTAATGGCATGGTCATTCGTGAACCCTCGCATATGTGTGAAGCGGGTGAGGATAAGGTAACGCTGTTGGGTCGTGAGATCAAACTGACCGACTATCAATATATCATGCTCCATAAGCCCGTGGGTTATGTGACCACGTGTGAGGCTCAGTTCGACCAGTGGATGGTCATGTCCCTGATGCCGTCTGATCTGCGTCATTTAAAGCCGGTGGGCCGTTTGGACAAGGATACGCAGGGGTTGTTGCTTTTGACGAATGATGGCGAGTTGGCCAATCGTTTGGCCCATCCCAGTTTTGATGTGAATAAGACCTACCATGTGCGCGTGGTGCGCAAGATGGAGTTTCGCGAGAAGAATAGACTGGAAGAGGGGGTTCTGATTGACAAGTTCCGTACGGCGCCGGCACAGGTAGCGAATATGACGTTTGGGGAAGGGTACACGGAGTTTGATCTGACGATTCATGAAGGTCATAAACATCAGGTTAGGCTTATGTGTCATGAGGTCGGGCATGATGTCCAGAAGCTCACGCGTGTGGCTCAGGGGCCGCTTCAACTGGGGGATCTTAAATCCGGTGCCTGGCGCGCTTTGACAGATGAGGAGTTGGCGAAACTGCATGAAATCGGGCGGACTAAAATAGCCCCGGTGTTCAAGTCGCATTCACCTCAACGCCGGTATTCTTCTAATCGTGACTGGTCGAGTGATCCATCGGTGGCCCAGCGCCGTGAACCGCGTGAAAGGACATCCTCCGGCGGCGGCCGTGAGCGTTTGCGCGGCGACCGGCCGTATTCAAGCGCGCCGCGCGCGAGTCGGCCTTCTGGTGACCGACCGTATTCCAGTGCGCCGCGCGAAGGCCGTCCTTCGGGTGAACGGCGTGAGTATAAGCCGCAGGGCCGTGATGCGCGTCCGCACAGTGACAGGCCGCGCAGTGACCGGCCATATTCAAGTGCACCGCGTGGCGATCGACCGCATTCCAGTGCGCCGCGTGAAGGCCGTCCTTCGGGTGAACGGCGTGAGTATAAGCCGCAGGACCGTGATGCACGTCCGCACAGTGACAGGCCGCGCAGTGACCGGCCATATTCAAGTGCACCGCGTGGCGATCGACCGTATTCCAGAGCGCCGCGTGAAGGCCGCTCTTCGGATCGTCGTGATAGTAAGCCGTATGGTTCTCCGGCAACAGGTCCGCGTGCTTTTGGCGCCAGAAAACCTTTTGCCAAGAAACCCTTTGGGAATAAACCGTATAACAAAAAACCTTTTTCAAGATAATGTGGGCTGTTGATAAATCATGATTACTCTTTCTAATGTTTCCAAGAACTTCGATGAGCGCATGCTCATGGATAATGTGACTTTAAGTATTTTTCCAAATGAACGCATTGGTCTGACAGGGCCAAACGGGGCCGGAAAAACAACCCTGTTTCATATGCTTTTAGGCGAGATGGAGCCAACGGATGGCAACATTACGATTCAGAAGGGCATCAAGATCGGGTATTTGCCACAAGAGGCGCATTTTGATTCAACGCGGACAGTCATGGAAGAAGTGACTTCCGGTGATGCCGAGATCCAGTCGCTGATGGATGAGAAGCATAAAATGGAAAATGAGGGCTTGTGTGCCGAGATTCGTTATGGTGATGTCCTGGAGCGTCTGGAAGTTCTAGGTATTTATGATCTCGAGCATAAAGCAGAAAAGATCCTGTCTGGGCTCGGATTCAAGGAGCATGAATTTCATAAGCCGGTGGTTCAGCTTTCCGGAGGATGGCAGATGCGCACGCTTCTGGCCAAGTTGTTGAATTACAATTATGATTTGTTGCTTTTGGACGAACCTACCAACTACCTTGATCTTTCAGCAACGTTGTGGCTTAAAGATTTTCTGTCAAAATATCCCGGTTCTTTTATCCTGATTTCGCACGACAAGGTTTTCTTGAATGATGTTACCAATTATACGATCGTTCTTGAAAGCGGACAGATGTCCAAGGTCAAGGGTAGTTACGAGATGTATGAGGCGCAAAAAGATATCGAGTACCGTACGCTTGAAAAGCGTATGAAGGTGGTTGATAAAAAGAAGGATCAGCTGGAGCGCTTCACCTCGCGTTTTCATGCGCAACCTAACCGGGCAAGCGCTGTTCAGAACAAGATGAAAATGCTGGATCGTCTTGAGGAGGAAAGTACGGATCTTCCCCGCACGCGCCTTAGCATCAAGGATTTTAATTTTCCACAGACAACAGAGAGCGGTTATACGGTTATGACGCTTTCCAATATCAAGAAATCGTATGCGGACAAGGTCATTTATTCAGATCTGAATTTTGAAATCATCAAAGGTCAGAAATTGTGTCTGGTTGGCTCCAATGGCGCGGGTAAATCAACGTTGCTCAAGATCCTTGCGGATGTGATTCCTTTTGAGGGTGGACGCCGGCGTTTGGGGCATGGTGTCAAGATGGGGTATTTTTCGCAGACCCGTTTGGATGTGCTGAGTCCGAACCGAACGGTGTTTGAAGAGCTGGTATCAGCGGTAAGTGGCAGTTATCCGCAGTCACAGGCGCGCAGTTTATTGGGCATGTTTAATTTTCACGGGGATGATGTTTTCAAGACTGTATCGGTCCTTTCGGGTGGTGAAAAAAGCCGTCTGATCCTGGCGAAACTTTTGATCAATCCGCCAAATTTTATTTTGCTCGATGAGCCCACAACGCATTTGGACGTGGCCGGTGTCGAGGCGTTGGTTCGGGCCCTGAAGAATTATGCTGGAACATTGTGTTTTATCAGCCATGATTTGTATTTTATCCGTGAGATTGCCAATCACGTTGTTGAGGTGGATAACGGTGCGGTGCGTGATTATCCGGGCGGGCTTGATTATTACCTGGATAAGAAACAGGAGCGCGCGCAAGAAGGCCGTGACAAGAAGGAAACTTCAAAGGCGGGTCGCGCGGCGTATGAGCAGCAGAAAAAGGGCAAGAGGGATGATGAGCCCGAGAATTTACGGGTGGCACGCGAGAAGCATGAAGAGGCACTTAAGCGTTTGACGGAAATAAAGAATCAGATTAAGTCTTTTGAGCGTGAGGAAAAGGAGCTTGAAACAGAAACGTATATAAAATCCCGCGTGATGACAACATCTTTTTCCGGACGGCCGCGGGAAGAGATCGCGGAATGTGGGCGTCGCTTGAAAGAAATTCAGTCACGGTTGCGCGAGATTGAGTCTACGCGCAAGGCGTTGATTGAGGAGCGTGATAAAATCAAGCAGGTGTGATGCCTTGTCTCTATAACAAAAGGCAATAAATTTATGCGATTGAAATTGGATTTACATAATATTTTTTCGAATACCCGCGCGATTGATGATGCGCTTCACGGTATCATGGACGAGGCTATAGAGAAGCGTGCAGAATCAGTCGAGATTATTCCCGGGAAGGGCAGCGGGCAGCTTAAAAAATCCGTGTTGCGCTTTTTAGAGAAGAATTATAAGGGCCGGTATCACCGTATTGAAAAAGACGATAAGAATTTTGGTCGCATTTTTGTCCATTTCCGCTGGGTGCGGTAATATCCATTCAGTTCATTTTTTGAAAACGTTTTCTGTAATAGTTGTTTATCCCTTGTTTCCTGTCCATTGATTAAGCATACTTATATCAGGCGATGTGATCATCTGGGCCGTGATATCGGCCATTGATTTGTTTCACCCCTGCTACCCGCCAGAAAATTGTAATCACAAGTGCGACAGGAAAAATTTAAAAGAGCTCCATAGATCTGAAAAATAACTGTTACTTTGTAAGTTGCGAACAAGC
>JAZDPD010000200.1:0-17996 GCA_043798045.1 Candidatus Omnitrophota bacterium
TATTGTATATCTTCGCCAATTGTCCTGAACTCCAGTAACCGCTTTGCAGCAAACGCGTCCTTGCCATGGAATCCTGTGGCGCCCAATTTAGAAATGTCAATAAGACCCGGCGTGCCACATCTGCTGAAATGTCTTCTCCGGTCGCTGACACGGAATCAAAATCAAATTCTGAGAAACCTTTAAATACAACCGGATCCGAAAGCACATCATTGAGTCGTTGTAACGCCTGTTGTGTAAGCAGTGTGTTTTTATGCTGGATTGCCTGATCGATGATCCGCAGAAGAAAGCGCGCACCTTGCCCCCCCTGATCCACCATGGATAAAAGCATTTTCTCAATAACATCCGGATATGGTGAATCCAGGATCAATCTCTCGGCAATATCTGGGAATCTGGAATCATGCTGGCGTTGTTCAAGAAATTGATCCACAGACTGCATCCGGTTGATGATATTGGGATCCTCTGTCAGGATTTTGATCAGTGCATTGGAATCATGATTAGATGCGCCGGAAAATACATTCATCAAAGACCACATCTGTGCTATTTGAAACATCGGGGCATAAGTGACATCTCCCACAGATTTATCATAAGGAAAAGCAACAGTAACCGGCACATTGATAACATCATCTTCCACGGTGTTGATGACTGGTGCAGCTATGCTGTTAAAATAGGATTCATCCTGTCCTGGCGCCACGGCTTCAGCCACGGCCTCTGTCACCCGGCGTGTCAAAGACGAAACCCGGGGTGCTGTTGAAACCAGCGTTTCCTGATATCCCAGAACTTGCATTTGCTTTAACTGTGCTTCAGCTTTGAAATATTTTCCTTTTAATTCATCCAGCCGTTCCATGGCCCGTACCATTTGTAAATGTTCCGGTACCAGTTGATCAGCCCTGAAAAGATCAGTGCGACTGGCCATGCTTTGCCAGGTTTGGCGAGCCTGGTTATACGTCAGCGTTTCCTGCGTGATCTGTGAACTAAGGGCACGGATATCTGTAACCACACGGGTCAGATCTGAATCCAGTTCGCCATAGATACGGCTCAAATTCAATTGAGCTTTTTTCATTTCAATCGATGCTATATCGTTTTTGGCATCTGTGGCTGTATCAAATACAGGTAAAGTAAACTTTATGGCTGCATTGGCGCCCTCTTGCAAACTGCTTGTGCGAAGATAAGCGCCCGGAACCTGATCATACATGGGGTTATAATTATCTCCGCTGGTCATATACAAACTGTGCAGGTCCAATGACGGTAATAGTGACAAGCGTTGCAATGCAATGGTTTTTTCAGTGGCCAACAAGGCTGTGCGGGCGGCTTTTAAACGGTAATTAGGGCTTTGCACACTTGAAAGTTGATCGTTCATTGCTTTTTGTTCATCATTGGAGATGCTTCTAAAAGTTCCATCCCATGAGATCATAGGAGAAATTTTTTCTTCAAGGTTTGCCTTAAGCATGTTGTTAAGCTCGATGGTCCATTGACGTTCTTTCGTTTGCCACCCGGCAAGTTTTGAATTAACTTCAGCAATTTGCTGTGTAAGGGCCTCCATATCCGTTGTTACGGCATACCCACGGCTTAATCTTGAATTCATGACTTCTTTTGCATTTTCCATTTGTGCAGACAAATTTGTTAACTGGCCGATCTGATTTTGTGCCTGACGGATATCAATGAGAAGTGATTGGGACTTGAAACCCTGCTGGCTCATCATTTCTTGAAGATGGTGCCAGGCGATCCGTGTCATGACGCCAGCCAGTTCCCTGGACTGTTCGTTCTTGCCGGAAATCAGGTCTATGATCTGGCTGGAAAGGTTAAACACAGCGGGTAACGCGGCACTGATCGCATTACCCGTTGCCAATGATCCGGCCACACCCTGGAGCATTGTGCCCAATCCGCCGCTGAATGTGACCTTCCCATCGATCAAATATACACCGCCTGTTAAACTGAAACTGGATGGATTGGCCAGTTCTTCGGCTGCCCTGCTTTTGAGATAATCCAATTTCAGGTCGCCATTCATCAGTTCATTATCAAATACTCCGGAATCTGCTTCTTGAAGGGTCATGGGTTTGCCTTCCCGGGATGCGGCTATATCCGCCGGCGCAACAGGCATCACTGGCGGTAGTGTTACAAACATTGTTTTTGAAATACGCCGCGGGCTGTGCAGCAGAGCATCTTTAACGCCGGGGATATTCTTGGCCGCCAATCTCTTCCCGGAATTTTGTATTGTTGCCGATGCATTTTTTTCATCAGCAGATGCCGTAAGCCACTTCTCCAACGATGGCTTCTCGGCGGCTGTGGGGACAATAACTTTAACCGGCAAATTCTTCCCTAATACCCCTTGTGGATCACTGGCCATTAATTCAATGGCCCAAACACCGTGTAGTTTGACAAGAGAGCTTTCAGGCATTTTATTAATGCGCGTTACTTTCGCCGGAAGATATGTTGCGTTGGGGGCCTGTATCAAAACAGGATCATTGACATTAATTTTTACGTTGTCTGGCAATAATATCGCGGCGTTCATATCCAGGGCATCCCCGACCATGACAATATCTGTCCTGATACGCAAGATCAGATCTCCTTCCCGGAATGAAGAAGCTTGTAAGTTTGATATATCAGTAATAATGCCGCTTTCCGGAGACACAATTTTCTGCCGGGTCGCTTGTGTTTTGAGCTTAACCATCATTGATTTTAGCAGGGCTGCTTTCTCCTCAAGCGCGGCTATCTGTCCGCGCGGCACAAACCGGGTTCCGTTAACGGCAGAAGCACGGCGAAGTTGTGCCATGACACTTTTATACGAAGCCAACAGGCTCTCATGCTCTTGAACGGATGATCCATCTTGTACGGCCAAAACCTGACCGGCCTTGACCCGGTCCCCTTCCTTGACAAAGAACTGCACAGAACCTGTCTCGGGGGCCAGAACCGATTGTTCCTGCCATTGACGCACAACTCCGAGTGTTTGCGCCTGGCCCTTGATCCCCGCATTTTCAACCGTGTGCATATTCTCGGGAGGAAGGATTTGAGCATCAATCTGTGAGATCCCGGTATCAGGAAATTCTTGTGACGGACGAACAAGAAACCTGACTTGAGCTCTGGTTCGATCCGGACTAAATTGCCAATCGACTTTAAGAATCCCATCAACCGGATGGCCGTCAATTTTAAAATCCCGAATACGTCCAAAGTATGTTTCATTTAATGGCATATCAACGGTCACCCATGCCTTGCTCCATGTCAGGTAGTCCATGAGTGGATCGCCCTTGTTAACTTGCTTGCCGTTAGCAGCCAGCATGTTCTTGATTGTCAGCCGGACGGGTGCCACGACAACCTGATCCTGACGGGATTGCGTTAGCCTGACCCATTGCTGCATGAGATCATTGATCCTTACGTGAACCGGGTCAATTTCCTGGCTGGTAGCCGCTTGCCGGGCCTGCAGCTGCAAAAGTTCGGTCAATTTGTTTTTTTCAATCATCAGCGCCTGATTCAAAACACTTAACTGTTGGGTCAAGGCTGGGTCTGTTAAACGGAAGATGGTTTCGCCGGCCTCATACTGCATTTTGTGTGGATCCAGCCCGGCAACAATGCCGTTTGTTTGCGCGATAAGGGCCACATCATCAGGAACAATAGCTGAATGCGCTGAAAGAACATAGGCATCAGGCGCTGACGCAGGTGATGAGCCCATTGTTGGGTTCTCCACAGATGTTGAAATGGACAAAGGAGATATCGTCGGATGGACCTTTGGCGCAACGATTGACGGTTCAGGTTGTTGAACAGGTGTTGCCGCCAATGGTTGATTGGATGGGGGTAATGTAATATTCCTGGTATCGGCGAAGGCTTCAGAGGGCTCGGTGTCAGCTTGCGCGCGGATTGACCTGGCCAGCTCTAAAACCTCCTGATGAATTTTTTCTTTTTCCTGGATGATAGGATGCGGATCCTTCTGTAAAACTTCTTTCAAAGAAGGCTGCTCCTGTCGTCCTTGAGCCATGAGCCTATTGAATGCCTGACGTGTTTTGGGCCCCATCTTGCCGTCTTCTTTAACACCCAATTTATACTGCGCCACAACAATGGCGGCTTCCTGATGCCATCCTACAACGACAGGGTCAGAAACAATTTCAGGCCAATGCCGCTGAATATTATGCCAGTCAAAATGATATTTCTTTCCAGTTGCCGGGTTCTTTCGGCCCTGAATATCTTTAAAATCATTAACATTCAAGTACTTCTTCATGAACGAAAAATACTTCTGGTCCTGGGTCGGGATAACATCTCCACGGCTTAGGGTTGGCAATGATACCTGATGTAATGCATTAGATGTCGTTGAAACATCCTGGGTATGTGCTTTTGCCGCAGGAACCGTCATGGGTGCTATAAACAAGCCGGCGGCCAGGACCAGTGTCAAGAACGTTTTTCTGGAAATGCCCCGGGGCGTAAGTGAAACAACAAAACGAAACAGCTTCTTGCCCAAGCCCCCAAGCAAGCTTTCCATTTGAGCATGATCCGAAGGCATGGGTAAAAACTCAATGCGCTGGGCCGCATCCTTGAATGAAAAACCTCCGGAGAAATATCGCCGTGGAATGACTTCATTATGCTG
The DNA here is from genome assembly GCA_043798045.1 of Candidatus Omnitrophota bacterium. Lineage (GTDB taxonomy): Bacteria > Omnitrophota > Gorgyraeia > Zapsychrales > Fredricksoniimonadaceae > Fredricksoniimonas. The sequence goes on from JAZDPD010000200.1 coordinate 4,571, forward strand.
TGAGTCAAAATCCTCACGGATTACATCATAAACACCTTTTTTGAGTGCCAGCATGTATTGGCTGTAAACCTTGCGGCTGATCTGTTTGTCCTCAATCTGAATGCCGGATGTTTTCTTCTGGTTTGAATATGTCCTGTTAATTACATTCCCGCGAAGCTCTTTTTTAAACCACACGGCCAGGATCATGGCATCAAACATTTGCCGCAGTTTGACAAAATACGCCCCTTCATTCACCTCACGCTCCAGCTCGGGGATGATGATCTCACGCGCAATTCTCAAGTACACCTGATTCACCTGATCATCCCCGCCTGTTACTGAGGCCCCGGCGATCATTCTTTTTTTCATGGTGAGGTAATCTTCATCAAGCATCACCGTAAGCTTGCTTTGCGCAATAACAGCCGCGCCTTTTTGTTCATAAACAACCGCTTTTTCGGGTACAACCCATACCTTGCTGAATGTATTGACCGGTAAATCAATATCCCCGTATTCTTTTCTGATCCTGGAATATACCTGCTCCCAGAATTTCTTTCCTGGAACACTATCCGGAAAAGTGATGGAAGCCGCCAGTTGTTTCAAAAGATAATCCTGTGTCAGCATATCTTTCCCAACGGCTGTACGCGCCAGGGCGGGATTGATAATGCGGTCAGGCTCTGAAGGTGAAAGGTTAACCCATATGTCCTCATCGGGCATGGCCAGGAAGGTAAGGAAATATTTAACAAGCCAACGGGATTCATTGGCATCAACTTTGGGGCCATCTCCGGCACTTACAAGAAAATTCAGCTTCAGCGGATCAGCAGGATCAATGGAAATAGCTTTAAAGGAGGAAAAAGGAACGGCAGAAGATTGGGGCAAGACAACGCCCATCGCAGGGGCAAATGTGATGCTTTGTGCGCAGGCTTCACGCATTCTTAATAAATCCATACCCAGAATTTCACTGCCATAGGTCAGCAATAGAAAGGAGCATAACACGCGAAACCACGTGCGCTTTGTTTGATGTGCAAAACCTTTAAAACCTACTGCAGGCAACATAGACTCCTATCAACAGATGAAATCGGGAAAGCCCCTGAATTCTGTTGGTAGAAGTATACTTTTAAGTTATGAAGAAGATGTTACAGGCGCGTGAACTTGTTGTAAACTACGGCATAAAATGATTCAGGATGTAGCCAAATATCAAGCAATTGCGGAAGTGCTAATAGCATGCTTTTCAATCCGGTCCACTACTTTCTCAAAGATGTATTCCCCATTGCCTCGGCCCATTTTGAAATGAAGAATCCCGGCATTAAGCTGCATGATTACAATCTTCTCAAAATTCACAGGTGTGAGAATTGGACAATTTGGTAAATGAGGGACCATGAAGCCTACCGACATGAGAATTGCCTTCCAGTCCGAAAGCTTGAGCAACGATGTTTTATTCAACTGACTTATGAACTTGTAATGGTCATAAGAATTACAGCCGAATCCGCAATATGAAGTGGCAATGGCCATGATGCGTCCGGAGCACGCCTCAGCCATATCTTTTAAAACACTTTCACGTCGGGAATCCTGGGACGTTAAAACCACATAATCATATTGGGCAACATCCTTCATGTACAAGGTTTTGGTTTCTTTGGGTGACAGGATCCGATGAGGATCAACGTATTTTGTGCAAGAACTGATATAGACAAGCGCATCCCCATACAACCGGCGCACATGTGCTTCCAATCGGGTGTTGTTGATGATAATGCCGTTTTTAACACCGTGTTTTCGTGATGATTCGACAAGCCATTGGATGGGATATAAATTGGTTTCGTTTAACTCATTCTCTTCGACAAACAAATTGGTATAAGCCAGGCGAAAAGATATCCCGCCGGCATTGAATCTTGCCACTGTTTCATAAAACTTCTTTGTCAAACGCTCCAGTTGCTTTCTTTTAAGAGCAAACAGCATCCTGTCCCACATGAAAATACCGTCGATCATGCCATTGTTCCGGCCGCCATTAAGCGGTGAATCCGGCACCCCGCCATAAACCGAAATCGCAAGATGCTTTGATTGATTCAGCTTCAGTAGTTGTTCGACAGGCCTGGCATAAAGAGGAATTTCTAATGTGTATTTCTTAGGCATGCCCTGTTTCCATTGGGTATTATAATCTTTCCGGATGATGCTTAACGACTTGGGCTTTTACCATATAAATCACATCTTCTGCGATGTATGTGGCATGGTCACAAATGCGTTCCAAATGGCGTGCCACAAGGATAAGCGGCACAGCGCGCGGTGCCACCGAGCCATCTTTAACAAGGTAATCATTGATCAATTCATTCTGGATGCTGCGTTTGAGCGCATCAGCCTCTGCATCCATCAAGATCACGCTTTTGGCCAAATCACTGTTACGTGTAATAAAGGAATCAATGGCCGTTTTAACCATTTTCTGGGCAATCATCGATAGTTTAGGAATATCCACCAACGGCTTTAATAAAGGCTTGTCTGCGATCTCAAGCACGCGCTGGGCCACATCGACCGCCAGATCAGCCACCCTTTCCAGCTCCCCGTTTAAACGCATGCCTGTTGTGATAAAGCGCAGATCAACCGCCATGGGCTGGTGGCGTGCAATAAGGTCCAGGCACTTTTCGTCGATCACAAGTTCAAGTTCATCGGCTTTTACATCTTCTTCTATCACCATCCTGGACATCTCAATATCCCGGCTTTTTAACGCTGCAATCGAACGGGCAATTTGTTCTTCAGCCAATGTGCCCATTTTAAGGATATCGTCGTTTAATTCCTGCAGTTCTTCATGAAAATGTTTGCTCATTTAATTCTCCTGGTATCAACCAAATCTTCCGGTTATATAATCTTCCGTCCGTTTGTCGCCCGGACGGGTGAAAATAATTTCTGTCTTGTCAAATTCGACCAGTTCGCCCATATAAAAGAACCCTGTATAATCGGATACGCGCGCTGCTTGTTGCATATTATGCGTAACAATAACAATCGTATAGTCTTTTTTAAGCTCAAGGATCAAAGATTCAACCTTGGATGTTGATATGGGGTCAAGCGAGGCGCACGGCTCATCAAAAAGAATAACCTCAGGCTCGATCGCCAGGCAGCGCGCAATGCAAAGCCTTTGCTGTTGTCCGCCGGAAAGCCGTAGTGCGCTATCGTGCAAACGTTTCCTGACTTCATCCCACAATGCCGCCTTCTTCAGGGATTCGATCACTTTCTGCTCAATAAAGGCCTTGTCTTTTACACCGTTGACTTCAAGTCCGTAAGCAATATTTTCATAAATACTCTTGGGAAACGGATTGGGCTTCTGAAAAACCATGCCGACCTTCCGGCGCAAATCAACCGGATCCATGGAATCTCCCACGATACTGACGCCGTCCAGGCAGATCGTCCCTTCAAGCCTGGCCTGGGGAACAAGTTCGTTCATACGGTTAAGTAGACGGATGAACGTCGACTTGCCGCATCCTGACGGACCAATGATGGCTGTCACCTTATTGGCGTATATATCCAGATTGATGTCTTTAAGGACCTGGTTGTTCCCGTAAAAGAAATCAACTTTATTAGCACTCATCCTCACCACAGCATCAGGCATGACTTAAACTCCTTTGTCGTTGACGAATAATGATGGCCGCCAATGAAACAGCCAGGACCAGGCACAACAAAATGAAACTGCAGCCGTAGGCAATGACAACCTGTTTTTCAGGATGCGAACCTTCTGTCATCAGCGCGTAAATATGGTATGGCAGTGCCATCACTTCCGAGAAAGGAGAATTCGGGTATCCCCTCTTGTAGAAAGTTGCGGCTGTAAAAAGGATTGGTGCTGTCTCACCGGCTATGCGTCCGATACTTAAGATAACACCCGTAAGAATTCCCGGCATCGCCGCCGGTAGAACTACCTTGCGGATTGTCTGCCATTTGGTCGCACCAACGGCAAGCGATGCTTCCCTCAGCGATTGTGGCACGGCCATGAGCGCTTCCTGTGTGGCTGAAATAATCACGGGTAATGATAATATGCCCAAGGTCAGACTTCCCGATAAAACAGACACACCAAATCCGAAATATTTAACAAAAACAGAAAAACCAAAGAGGCCAAAAACAACGGAAGGAACGCCCGCGAGATTATTAACACTGATACGGATAATATTAACCGCCACAGCACCCGGTGAATATTCACATAAATAAATGGCACATGCCAGCCCCAGCGGGAATGAAACCAGGATAGCACCCAGCGTAAGATATAATGTTCCGACAATCGCTGGAGCCACACCGCCGGCCGTCATGGCATTACGGGGGCCCTGCGTCAGAAATTCCCAGGAAATGATCCCGATACCTCTAAAGGTAACAAATAAGAGAATGGATAACAGGAAAAACAATGTTAATCCCATGCACAAAGCTAGAGCGCCAAAACCGATTCTTTGGGTTATATCCTGTTTTGTCATCCGGCCAACCCCAGCTTAAGCCTGAACCGCCGGCTGATTATTTCAGCAATAATATTGAAAATAAAGGTGATGATAAAAAGTGAAAGCGCAATGGCAAACAAGGCATGATAGTGGTCACCGCCAATGGGTGCCTCGCCCATTTCCGCTGCGATTGCGGCTGTCATTGGACGAACCGGATCAAAAACCGATTTAGGAATCACTGCGGATCCTCCGGCCACCATCAAAACGGTCATGGTTTCTCCAATAGCACGGCTCATCCCTAAAATAATAGCCGTAGAAATACCGGACCCGGCTGCCGGGATCACCACCCGTGTAAGCGTTTGCCAACGATTGGCACCTACAGCGAAGGATGCCTCTCGAAAAGATTTCGGTACATAGCTCAGGGCATCTTCAGCAATGCTGCACACCGTAGGCGTTGCCATGATCCCAAGGGTTAAACTTGCGGTGAAAGCACAGAGTCCGATCGACAGATGAAACATATGCTGGAGCATGGGCGCCATAACTGCCATCCCAAAAAAGCCGTAAACAATAGAAGGAATACCTGCCAGGATTTCAACCAGCGGCTTAAGGATCGCCCGCTGACGATGCGTGGCCAGCTCATTCAAATATAAGGCTGTTCCTATGCCTAGCGGCACACAGACAAACATGGCTCCCACAGAAACCCATAATGAGCCCAAAAGTAGTGGCAATATCCCAAACTCAGGAGGTTCATAGGTGGGATACCAGAATTGGCCCAGGAAGAAACTGCCAACCTTGACTTCCTGGAAAATCGGCAAAGCTTCACGGAAAAGGACAATGACAATGCCGACGAGAAAGAAAAGGGATGCAAATGCCAGAAAGCCAAAACCCCAATGATAAATTTTTTCTTTGATCTTGAACATAACAATTATAGAGCCACGGCAGAGAAAAGATCCCTGCCGCGGCCCCGTCTTTCGCTTAATATCTGCAGAAGTTATTTTAAACCCACGAACCCTTCACCTTCAACAAGCTGTTGACCTTCAATGCTCTTGATAAAATCAAGGAATTCTTTTGTCAACCCCTGAGGAACGCCATTAGTATACATAAATAATGGTCTGCCTAAAGGATATTTTCCAGATAAAACACTTTCTTTGGAAGGCATGACTCCATTAAGCTCAAGTGGTTTGACACCTTCATTCATGAATCCAAGGCCGACATACCCAATGGCATTCGGTGTGCGTGAAATGGTAGACGCAACGCCCTGATTTGATGCCTGCATGAGGGCATCCGGCCGGACTTTTTCTTTATTCAGCGCTAATTCACCAAATGCTTCGAACGTGCCGCTGGATGAATCTCTGGAGATAACAACAATCTTGCCTGATGAGCCACCTGCGGCTGACCAATCAGATATCTTTCCGGTGAAAATATCTTTGAGCTGTTGTTTTGTCAATGCATTTACACTGTTACCTGGATTAACAACCACCGCGATTCCGTCCATGGCAACAACATGGGCCTTGATATCTTTACCTGATGCTGCGGCTGTTTGAAGCTCGGATTCCTTGATAGGCCTGGATGCATCACCGATATTACATGTACCCTGGATGATTGAAGATATGCCTACGCCAGAACCGCCCCCGCGCACAGAGATATCAGCGGAAGGGTTTCTGTCCATATAAACTTCTGCAGCTTTCTGGGCAATGGGCAGAACCGTTGTTGAGCCGGAAATTACAATTTTATCTGCCCAGCAAGGTATTGCGCAAGCCATCACAATTAGTCCTGTCAAAACACCTACGTATGTATTTTTCATTAGTATTCTCCTTTATATGCGCTCTTTTTCGTTAGAATTTCAAATTCCAGTCAAATTGCAAAACCTGTGCCGGAGATGTCGTTCCATTGGTTTTTGTCCTTGACTCTGACCAATAATAATCCAACCCAAGGCTGGTATTTTTGCCAATCCCATATTCCAGGCTCGCTTCATAGCTGTTCATATTGGTTTTGCCGCTGTAACGATCGGAATCAGGGAAAATATCAAGGAACGCATCTTTACCCAGCGTGTCATAACTCAGCTTGGCTTGCCACTGGCCGGAACCTTTAACCTTTTCGGCACCAAACTTGATACCATAATCATATCCGCTGCGTCCGGAAACACCCGATGGCAGGCTTAAATTCTGAACATAATCCCCGAACATGCCAAAGTAAGGGACCAGTCCACCCAACGGTTCTTTCACACCAAGTTCAATGCTCGGATTGATGCTGTTATAATTATACATATATTTGCTGGATGCATCTAACGAATTCGTCGATTGACCGACAAAGCTCGATCTTTCCTGAACACCCGAGAAATTATAATAGGCGGCAGCCAGCTTTAAGTTCACATTATCCGTGATACCCCACTTGATGCCGGGCTGAATGGCGACCATATAGGGCTCGGCATCCTTGGCCAAACGGTCTTCCGTAAGGATCATCAGCATATTGTTCATGAACACATCCACGTTGGATAAAAGTCCGTAACTGATCTGCGCGGCAATACCATCGGGATTTATATCACCATCCCATAGCAAATCATTTGGCTGCCAGACAGGATTTTTTATTTTACCGCCAGTTAACGTAAGCCCATTTACCGGTTTATATTGAGCATACGCATAATCGAGTGTGATATCTTTCCATGAATTAGGAGTGTTTTTGCTCCCTGAATTCTGACCCAGGGTCACATTCGTAGAACGGGGATCAGAAAGTTTTCCGGTGGCCAGACCGATACCGACAGTCATCTGGTCATTGGGCTTGGCTTCAACACCCAATCTCATGCGGATCCTGGTACGATTATCATTATGCAAGCCCTTGTTTTGATCCAGTTCATGCCTTAAGCGCATATCGCCCTTTAATTTGACTGTCTGCACCCAGGAGGGGATTGATTCATTCGTTCCCCGCACGTTCTGTTTCTTGATTTCTTCCTTTGTCTCGACAAGAATCTCCTGCCCTTCACCCGGAGAAAGAACACCCTTATCAACAAGTTTCTGGATAAGAAGATCAACTTCTCCAGCCCGTGCTGACGGAATCGCAAGACTAAGTGCTGCCACCATCACTAATCCTGCCCATAAAACTTTACGCATACTGCCTCCTCTAATTTGGGCTTTTACAATAAGTTTCTAATCCTTTGGCACAAGGATATCGCAAGCGTATGTCAAATCCATGACATTGATGTTAAATTGGTGTGAACTGTTTTGGATTATGCGCGCGGGAGGGTAAAACTGAAGGTTGTTCCCTGTCCAAGGACAGAAGAAACCCATACATCACCGTTGTGAGCCTGAACAATATGTTTGACAATGGAAAGGCCAAGGCCGGTGCCGCCGATATCCCTTGAACGGGCCTTATCCACACGATAAAAGCGTTCAAAGATGCGCGGCAAGTCTTCCTGCGGAATGCCTGTCCCGTTATCAATAATATCGATTTGCATCATCTTTTCGCTGGCGACGGCTTTAATGGTAAGGATGCTGCCTTCAGGTGAATATTTTACGGCATTATCCAATAAATTGAGGATTACCTGAGAAAGTCTTGTTTCATCAGCCAAAACACAACCAATGTCCTCAGGCACAAAAACGCGCACATCAAGTTTTTTATCCTTGATCGTTTTCTCTAATACACCCATACAGCGCAGGATAATCGGCCCGGGCAAAATCGTTGTAGGCATCATGCTCATGCGGCCCGATTGTATCCTGGCCAGATCCAGCAGATCATTGATTAAACTTACCAGGCGCGTGCTGTTTTGATAAATAGTACCCAGGAATTCTTTCAAGGTATCCTTGTCATCCATGGCTCCCTGGAGCAATGTTTCGGCATAACCTTTAATGCTGGCAACCGGTGTGCGCAGTTCATGGGATACATTGGCCACAAAATCCTGACGGACTTTCTCCAGCCGGCGCAGCTCTGTGATATCATGAAAAACAAAAACAACGCCGTCACATTTATCCTGCGCGCGGATCACAACGCCGTTGACTTTAAGCATCCTTTCTTCAGGAAATGCGATGAACACGTCCTGGCTGAGAAAACGCTCTTTCCCTTTCAAAAGGTTGTTAGTCATTTCTGCCAGAATACTATTACGGATGATCTCAACTGCCCGTCTTCCTTCTGGCGGCGTATCAATAAAGAAAATCTTGCGCAAGGATGGATTCATCAATAAAACAACGCCTCTATCATCAAGCACCATAATGCCTTCAAACATACTGGAGAGAACAGCGTCAAGCTTGGCCTTTTCTTCTTCAATATCTTTAATCTTGGAACATATCTGTTCTGACATATATGTGATCGCTGTGGCCAATTCCCCGACTTCGTCATCCGAACGCACGGAGGGTTTACGGCTGAAATCGCCATCGGCCATGGCCTTGGACACCAACGCCATTTCCCTCAAAGGACGTGTGACGAAAAGGGACATCAGGAACGTGAATACAAGGCTCATCAAAAATACCAGGAACATGGCCGCCAGGACAGTTTTATCAAGCCCGGTCTCAAAGAATTCAACATCTGAAAGCGGCATGGCAAAACGAAGTACCCCGTCCACTCTTTCTTTTCCTAAAGGCACCGCCATATAAAGCAAATATTTCTTCAATGTATAACTGTAACGGCGGCTGATACCAAATCCCGTCAGGAGGGCCTCCTTGATTTCCTGCCGTCCGGCATGATTCTCAATTGTTTTAAGTTCATTTGCCGAAAGATCAGAATCACCCAGGACGACCCCATCAGATGAAACAAGTGTAACCCGGACGCCGGCTTCCTGCGACATCCGGTGTGCCATGGCATGCGGGTCCGGCAGCAGATGCGATCCGGAAATCTGGGATTCAATAAAGCCTTTGGAAAGAAGGATCTCATGCTTTAGATTGTTTTGAAGGTTGCGGTCCAGGAAGGATTTTAAATGGGACGACAAATAGATATAGCCGAGGAAAAGCCCTAGAAAAAGCGTCAGACAAAAAACAGCTGTGAGTTTCCAGTGCAGTTTACCCTTCATCGTCATCCTGCCTGAAGCGGTAACCGACACCTACGACAGTTTCAATCAGGTCGCCGCAATTTCCAAGCTTTGACCGTAAGCGCCTCACATGTGTATCAATGGTCCGGGTATAAACATCCGCTTCAATACCCCACACATCATTGAGCAGCTTGTCCCTGTTTTGCACACGGCCCCGGCGCTCCATTAAAATCGCCAAAAGCTTGAATTCCATGGCTGTCAGCACAACATCTTTGCCATTGGCCGTGACCCGGTGTTTTTGCCGGTCAAGGACAAGAGCACCGGCTTTCAGGACATCTTCATCATCCTGGTCAGTCACTGACTTGGATCGGCGTAATACAGCTTTAATGCGCAATGTCAGTTCCCGCGGACTAAAGGGCTTGACCACATAATCATCAGCTCCAAGTTCGAGCCCAACGATCCTGTCAACTTCTTCCCCTTTAGCCGTTAACATCATCACGGGGATATGCCGTAATTCAGGGTTTTGTTTGATGCGGCGGCAGACGTCAAGCCCGTCAACTCCTGGAAGCATGACATCAAGGATAACCAGATCAAAAGGATGCTTATCCAACAGAGACAGTCCGGCCTCACCTGAAACAGCTGTTTCACACACATATCCCGCTTTATCCAGATTATACTGGATCAGGCGGGCAATATCTTTCTCATCCTCAACGATCAATATTTTCTTCTTGTCCATAAATATATATTACCAGAAACTCTTTTAATCACGGATCGTTTTCTATAGTTAAATTTAACATCTTTCTGTGAATACGCCATGACAACAGTGTTAATTCCTTGTGACACAAAGTGCCTGATATTCTGTGTATATTACGTATTAATCGTTCGGGACAACCGTGTGTCCGCGCGGATGACATAACAGTCCAACTCCAGGGATAGGGTTTGACTTTTGAATAACGCTTTGTTATCCTTGAGAACTATGAAGAAAATAAAAATTGCCGTCATCGGCGTCGGGCATCTGGGTTCACGCCATCTTAAAACATACCATCAGTTAAAAGATATTGTTGAGCTGGTCGGTATTTCTGACCTTAACATTGATCTGGGACAGAAGATCGCCCGTGAATATCATACAACGTTCTATCAGGACTATCATGACCTGATAGGTAAGGTTGAGGCTGTGAGCATCTGCACCCCCACCATTTGCCACTGCGCTGTCGGCCTTGATTTTCTTAACGCCGGGATCCATACGCTGATTGAGAAACCAATTGCCATGACCATTGATGAAGCCGACCAGCTTATCCAGGCAGCGTCCAGAAACAACCTGAAACTTCAGATCGGGCACATTGAACGCTTCAACAATGCTTTTACGGCCATCAAGGATGTGGCACATAATCCGCTGTTCATCGAATGCCACCGCCTGAACCTGTTCCCCAACCGGTCTTTGGATATCGGCGTTGTCATGGATTTGATGATCCATGATATCGATATCGTTCAGGGGCTTATTAACGAACCATTGACGGATATCCAGGCGATTGGCATCAATGTCCTGACCGACAAGGATGATATTGCCAACGTCCGCCTGACCTTTGCCAACAGATCCGTTTGCAATTTAACAGCAAGCCGGGTGTCACCTGAAGTCATGCGTAAGATCCGTATTTTTATCCCCCATGCCTATATTTCGCTTGATTATGTGAAACAGGAAGCCTTCATCTACCGCAAAGAAGGCGCCTCGATTACAAAGAAAGCTTTGCCCATAGAAAAAGAAGAGCCGTTAAAACGCGAACTATCCCATTTCATCGAATGCGTGCGTGAAAATAAAAAGCCCCTTGTTTCCGGCATTGAAGGTCGCGACGCCCTGGACACGGCTCTTAATATTCAAAAAATCATATGGACCCAACACCTCAAAATATCCTGATCATTGCCGGTGAAGAATCCGGCGATATGCGTGCGGCGGCACTGGTGCGCGCGGTGAAAACCGTGCGCCCTGATGTTCATTTCACGGGTATTGCCGGTGCCAGATGCCGTCAGGAAGGTGTGGAGACTTTTGCAGATATCACGGATTTGGCTGTTATCGGTTTCATGGAAGTCATCAAGAACATCCGCCGGATCAAGCGTATTTTTGACCGCACCCTTGAACACGCGCGTAGCACAAGGCCCGCCTTGGCCATCCTTGTTGACTACCCTGGTTTTAATTTACGCCTTGCCAAAGAATTAAAGAAACTCGGGATCAAGGTTGTTTATTACGTCAGCCCGCAGGTTTGGGCCTGGAAAGAATCCCGTATCAACATTATTAAACAGGTTGTTGACCGAATGATGGTTCTGTTTTCCTTTGAAAAAGACCTTTATGCCAGGCATGGTTACACCGCAGACTTTGTAGGCCATCCACTTGTGGATGAGGTTGTTGCCACCCTTCCGAAGGCTGATGTCTTAATACACCTTGGTTTGCGAGATAACAAACCTGTTCTGGGGATACTCCCGGGGTCCCGCGAAAAAGAGATCACACGTCATTTACCGGTCATGCTGGAAGCGGCAGCGCTTGTGCAAAAAGAAAACCCCGATGTTCAACTGCTTCTGCTTAAAGCCAGAAACCTTGACCAGGGTGTTTTTGAACCATTTACGGTGAATGCCCCTGAAGGGATGAAAATATCGGAAGATTATTACAATGCGCTCCATGCTTGCGATGCAGCCATGGTTTGTTCCGGCACCGCGACACTTGAAACCGGCCTTATGGGAAAACCCATGGTTGTCATTTATAAAACATCCTGGGTCACCTGGCTCCTGGCCAAATGGCTAATTAAGATCCGCTATATTGCTCTGGTGAATATTGTCGCGAATGAAAAAGTCGCGGAGGAATTAATCCAGAATAATGCCACCCCGCAACGCATCGCTACAGAAGTATTACGTTTGTTTGACCCTGTTCATGAGGGTATCTGCCATCAGAAACTTGCCTGCGTTAAAACACTGCTGGGAGAACCAGGGGCAAGCCTTCGCGCTGCCAACGTTGTTGTGCAGGAATTGGTATGACTTCAAGATAAAAAAGTAGAGACGAGCCATTATTGCCTCGTCTCTACATAATAATTTCCAGCTAGAAAACAGATTACAAACTGTCTTTAACCATATCCCAGAATGTTATCTTGGAAAATCTGCCGATATATCGCGAAGCACCGGCTTCGATGCAGTCATTCTTGGCCTGACGCAATTCTTCAATGCCCTGCATGCTGCCAATATCTTCAGGTGCAAACTGCGTGAAGACAAGGATGTCCATTCCGCCCAAGCGTGTAAAACATTTAAGGGCTTTGATAACTTCTCGGCTTGGAACATCACCTTTGAGCAATACATCGATGGCCACAATCCTGGGCGTTAAAATCAGCGCGTTGGAAATAAATTCAATAGGATCCAGGCTTGAACCGACAACACATCCCTGTCCTTGCAGCACTGTAACCATTTCTGCATTAACATCTGCATTAGCCCCCAGGACAAGGCACTGCTTGTTCTTGATGTTCATTTCAGCACAGGTAAAAATATAATCGACCTTACGGATCAATTTGGCCACATCCAACGGTTTAGGCAGAAAATGTTCTACGCCCAGTGTCTGGAATGATTCACGAAAAATCCGGTTGTCTGTAATGATAACGATCGGGATTGACGCCAAACGCGGCACTTTCTTGATTTCCTTGTAAAGATCAACGCCATCCATCGTAGGCATGATGACATCTGTTACAATAAGGTCAACGGGTGCATGTTGAATGATATCCCACGCTTCTCGTCCGTGGCGGGCGGTCTCAACAACATACCCCTGTTCTTCAAGCTTTTCTTTAGCCAGCATCACCACTGTTGGTTCATCATCTGCAATCAGAATTCTTTTGGCCATAAAAATCTCCAGTTACACTTCACATCAATCATCTCAATCTATTCTAGGACAATATGGGCATTTCGCACTTGTTTTTTAAAGTTTTCCAGAAAAGCGCGAATTGTAACTCATAGTGCGACAAAAATAAGCTTTAAGATCAATTGTTACCCTGCAAGCATTCCTTTGCCATTTCATTCGCCGTCTTGTAACCCAGAATCTTTCTGGGATAATTATTCATCCAGTCCTGAATCC
>JAZDPD010000207.1:0-4382 GCA_043798045.1 Candidatus Omnitrophota bacterium
GCTAAGGCCTCAACCATTTCCTCGTCGCGCTTCTATAGGCGGGACTTCGGTCACAAAGGCTTACGGCATCGTGTTTTTAAGGTTTATTGTCGTCGGTATTCGGTTTCTTCTCCGTCGATAAAGAGAGAGGGAATATGACCGCCATCGTCGTAGAAACAGGCCGATTCCTTTCCTGGTTTACGGTCGCTAGTTTATGACTATTGATACGGATCGACGAGAACCGTCTTGCGAGTATTGGGCCTGAAATCAGAGAGGCTTTTTAGTATAATAATCACTTATGGACAAACAATCTCAAGACAGACTTGAAACGCTTGGCTTCGATGCGCAGTTTCATGCTAATGAGCCGGGCAGGGCGTCGGAATTCGCAGTTGCTCGAGTGATGGCTGTTCATAAGGACAGATGCACGATTAGCGACGGGATTCATGAATTGACTGCTGAGTTGTCGGGCAAGATGCTGGTGAGCGCTGGATCGGCATTGGACTATCCGGCAACGGGCGACTGGGTCCTTGCCCAGTTTCATAATGCGGATACCTTTGCGATCATTCATTCTCTTCTGCCGCGAAAGTCGCTGCTGAAACGAAAAGCTCCTGGACGTAAGATCGATTTTCAGCTGATCGCGGCTAATATCGATACGGCTTTTATTATGCAAGCGTTGGACGCTGATTTTAGCGTTAACCGTATTGAACGTTATTTGGTGATGATCCATGAGGCCCGTATTCGGCCGGTTGTTCTTTTGAGTAAGAGAGATCTTCTTTCGTTGGAGGATGTTGGTCGGAAGGTTGCCGAGATCAATGCCGTGTTACCGGGCGTTCAGGTTTTTCCGTTCAGCAACAAGACCGCAGAAGGCTTGGCAGCGGTTTGTGACCTGTTGTTGCCAGGGAAGACGTATTGTTTGTTGGGGTCGTCTGGTGTCGGTAAGACTTCGCTGCTCAATGCATTGGTTGGAACGGACGTTTTCGCGACGCAAGAGGTCAGGGATAGCGATGGGAAAGGCAGGCATACGACAACCGCTCGTCAGCTTATCAGGTTGGATAGCGGCGCTCTCATTATTGATACGCCCGGCATGCGGGAGCTTGCTAATTTTGCGGTTCAGGATGGGCTTGATGAAACTTTTGCTGATGTTGTGAGCCTGGCGGAGCGGTGTCGGTTTAATGATTGCACGCATACTCATGAAAAAGGCTGTGGCGTTCTTTCCGCGATCCAGGATGGATCATTGTCAGAGAAGCGGTATCAGAATTACATGAAGATGGAGAAGGAGTCGCGGTATCACGAGCTGTCGTATCTTGACAAAAGACAGAAAGACAAGAAGTTCGGGAAAATGGTCAGGGGAGTATTGAAGTTCCAAAAGGGTCAGGAGTGAGAAAGGCGGTTTATGGCATCTTTGGGAAAGAGATCGTTGTCGATTTGGGGCGTTGGCCCTGTTTTGGCGGTAATTGGCGGCTCCGCGGTTCTTGTTTTCTGGAGCATGGCGTTCTTTCTGGGATTTCCCGTCTTGCTGGGGGTTCCGGATTTCTTAAAATGGATCGGGTTTGGCTATGGGTTGGTCGGGATATATTTTTGGATCGCTTCCGCGATCATGATCATTCGGGATGTTCCCAAGGGTAAGCTGATGACAGGCGGGGTCTTTTCTTTCTGTCGTAATCCCATGTATGCGGGGTTTATTCTTTTTATTTTGCCGGCTTTGACATTGATCACCGGCGTGTGGGTGTTGTTATCAGCCAGCGTGGTCATGGCGCTTATTTTTCCCGTTCTCATTTGCAAAGAAGAGGATGCATTAAAAGGCTTGTTTGGGAAAGAGTATCTGGATTATTGCCGTCGAACGCCCATGCTGATCCCGGCGTTGTCACGAGCAGTTGAGGAAGAAGGGATGGTGTGTCGGCGATTTGCAGGTAAGGGGGTTTTCCCTTATCAAATGGCTTTCACGCTATTGATTCCGCTTCGAAACATGTTCCTTTCTCCCCGGACATTGATCGAGCGCCTGGAATTAAAAGCAGAACACGCGGTGCTTGAAATCGGGCCTGGGCCGGGATATTTCAGTGTGCCTGTGGCAAAGTTTCTTTCTTGCGGAGTGTTGTATCTTTTTGATATCCAGCAGGAAATGCTGGATCTTGCCCGCCAGCGTCTGGAACAAAAAGAGTTGATGAATGCCAGGTATGCGTGTGCTGACGGAAAAGTGTTCCCGTATGGGAAGGGCATGTTTGACCGGATCTTTATGGTGACCGTGATCGGTGAGGTTGAGGATCAGGCGGCGTATGTGCACGAGATCGCACGTACGTTGAAGGATGACGGCGTTGTTTCTGTGTCGGAACTGGCGGGGGATCCAGACATGATGAAAGAAGAAGATGTCAAAGCACTCTTTAAGACAGCAGGATTGTCGTGTGTTGCCCAATATCGGACATTATGGGGGTACACGCTGAATTTTAGAAAGACAGTCTGATGAAAATAAAGCAGCCCGTGCATGAAGCGGGGCGTCTGCATCGCTATTTCCGCACCCAGGTCGGGGCTCTTCCGTCGACATATACGAGGAAGAAATAACCGCAATTTTGTTCAATATTTATTTTGGTAACCGGGTTATTCTTGGAAGTGAACATAAATCAAGGAGGCCGTTATGTACAAGAAAGTCGAAAGAAATGGAACAGAGCGTTGGGTCAGGGAAGATCTGAAAGATCGGCAGAAAGAGTTTTGTATGTGCTGGGATTGCCACTCGTTCAGGCCTCAAGACCAGGACAAAGGCTGTCCGGTGATCAAGGCGGTGCTGGATCTGGCGGCGGCCAAAAATGTTGTGCTCCCTGTGTGGGAGTGTCCGATGTTTCAGGAAAAATGAGCAAGAACGGTCAGGCGTTCATGATGTGCCCGTGGTATCTTTCTTCTGTCAGCTGACAAGGACAAGATGAAACCTATAACGTATGAAACATATCAGGAAAAGATCCTGCGGGTGCATTTGAAGATCCGGGAAGTGCTGGCGGCGGGGGAAGAGGTCCCGTCGCTGTTGACGCTGGCGGAGACAGCGAATTTGTCGCCGTTCCATTTTCATCGGATCTTCAAAGGGTTGACAGGAGAAAGTCTTGCGGATCATATCCGCCGGTTAAGGCTTGAGTTTGCGGCGAGTCAGCTCAAATTCAGTGAAAAGGGGATTACCATGATCGCTCTTGACGCTGGCTATGAGAGTCACGAAGCTTTCACCAGGGCTTTTAACCGGTGTTTTGGGCAAGCGCCTTCTGTTTATCGGGATGCCTGTGGAGATCTTTCCGGAAAAGGAATCATGATGAATGTTACCATCAAGAAAATCGCGGCTCGGAAGGTCTTATTTGTGCGGCATACCGGGCCGTATGCAGAGTGTGGCAAGGCCTGGGCAACATTGTGCGGTTGGGCGGGAAAGAATCGTCTGATGGGGATGGGAACAAAGTTCCTGGGGTTGTCTTATGATGATCCTGAAGTGACCCTGGCAGACAAGATCCGTTATGATGCGTGCCTAACGGTCAATAAAGAGGTTGTTCCGCAATATCCGGTTGCGCTGCAGGAGATCCCGGCGGGTGAGTATGCCTGTTATGTCCACGAAGAGCCGCTTGAGAAACTGCATGCGACGTATCTTAAATTGCAGGGCGAGTGGTTGCCGCATTCCGGCCGGGCACTTAAGGCGTTGCCGAGTGTTGAGATCTATCTGAACGATCCTGAGCGGACTCCGCCCCAGAAGCTTAAAGTCGAGATCCAGCTGCCGCTGGACGCGAAGCGTCCAATGTGCGGGGCGAATGTCTGACCCGAAAGGAGCGACGGCCTGCGACGCAGGCAGGAAAGCGACTGGAGGGCAAAGAATCCCGTCAGCCACCCCATTTAGCGTAAGTTATTGCAGAACAATAACTTAAAAAACATAGCCCGGCGATGAATAATCGTCGGACTTTTGTATGTAGCGATGTTTCAAATGGTTACGGCATTGTATTTCTCATCGATGTCGGATTCTTCCCGCCATCTTATCTCCGTCGATAAATAGAGAGTGTTGAAGGTCAATATTGTCGGCCAAATCGGCCCAATCCTCTCCTAGTTTCTGGTTGCTAGTTTAAGCAAATAGTGCCTGTAGTAATGGCTTATTATCGTCGGTAATGTGGCCGTAAATTAAAGAGGATTTCTTAAATCGCTCTAAGGCCTTGAGTTTGTGAGAGGGTATTAATGGGTATCATCACCAAGGTTTTTGGGTAATTGCCACCATTTCCCTTTTCTTTTGCGAATTCGATGAGTAGTTTATAAGCGTTCGAAATCCGGGAAGTCTTTTCAGGTCTTTTATGTTATCGCAATGGGGTAAGAGAAGAGCCTGCCTGTATTCTTTCATTGACAAATAGAGGGCGTAGATATATTATTGGAAATAGTTACCATTAAGGAGATTGCTG
>JAZDPD010000229.1:0-11336 GCA_043798045.1 Candidatus Omnitrophota bacterium
AAATGGTTGGGCAAAAGCGCAAGACGTTGCCAACAAGAAAAATACGGCAAAAAGTTGTTTTCGTAACATAGGCCTCAAAAAGTAATTTTATTGTTCTATATACTATAACTTATAAGGAATATTCTCAAGAAAGACTTATAAATTTATTCTGCATTTTGCCGTATGAAACGGCCTGATTCACTGTGGCGGTTTTGGCTGCACGAGCTATTTTTGTTAAAGAGAATTTGAGGCACAATTCGGGTTTCCTGGTGATTTTGATTTCAAGGCCGGCAGAACAGGAAATATTCTTATTTGTAACATGCTTTTTGACAAGGCTTTCTATCATTGTTATATGAGAAAATGAAATGCCTCCGCTACGGCCTAGAATGCGCTGTGCTGCCTCCCGCAAGACCATGCGACGAATCGGCTGAGGCAATGCCTTCCACCCGGTCAGGTAAATGATGACTTCCTTGTTCTTTGTGACGGCAACTTTTGACCACGCTTTGTACAATTCCAACTCCAGGACATCATAATCAATGGTTGCATTAATAGATAATTGGGCAAGTTTTTCCTTAATTGCCGTTGAAAAGTTTTTCTGGATATAAGGGATCAATGTATGCCTGATCCTGTTGCGCAGGTATATATCCTCAGCATTGGTCGGGTCATCAATATGGTTGGCTTTGATCGCTTTTAAATACTTCTCAAGATCGGTGCGTTTTGTGTTTAACAACGGGCGAAGGAAAAGAATGTTGTTCATTTGTCTGGAGGGCAATATTGACCTTAATCCGCAAAGCCCTGTCCCCCGCAATATACGCATTAAAACCGTCTCGGCAAGATCATCCTGGGTATGTGCCAAGACAACAGCTTCAGCTTTAGATTTTACCGCTGCTTTGATGAAGAAGTTAAATCTTTGTTGACGGGCAAATTCTTCAATAGATACTTTTCGGGGACATGTTAAGTCATTGCGTTCCGTAATAAAATCTAACTTCAATGAGGCGGCTAGTTTTGAAACAAATTCAGCATCCTTGGCGGAATTCGGTCGTAGTGCATGGTCGTAATGAGCCACAATGATCTCAAGGGCCAGTTCATGTTTGAATCCGGAAAGAAGATGCAGCAGACATACTGAATCAGTGCCGCCGGATACACCGACAATGATCCTTGACGAGTACGGAATGACAGACAAGTCCAGTAAGAGATCTGTTCGCATCATTGACCTTGCAGCCCACGCATTTCACGCCGGGCTTCCTGATAGGCTAACCTGAGTTTGCCGGCATATTTCATATTTGGCGGAATCAACTTCAAATCGGCATACCCCCATCGGATGACCTCGGCATTAAGAAGGCTTCCATCCGGCAGGAACACATACGCCAGGGTATCGCCATTGTTGTCCCTGCGCTGGGTGTCAAGTTCAATGCGGATTGACTTGCCTTCCGCCAGGCTTTTGACAAACCTGAACGCCTCCAGGTTAAACGGAGTTGTCGGATCTGTATCCTGGATAATAAAACCGTTCTTGTCCCGTTTCACATCCTGAAGCCCCGGCGGTTTAGGTCCTTGAACTCCAATCAGGGTTATTCTTTCATTATTATCCAGCAGGAACCGGTCAATCGCCAGCACGCGTAAAACCTTTGAATGTTCATACCTGGCGGAGGTTTTAAGTAAGGGATTCAATTCAGCCGACATGGATATCCCGGATGTTCCAACAAGTAGAATTACAGAAAACAGGATGGTGTTTTTCATGGGTATGATTTTAACATGATTTTACGTGCAATCAATACTCCAAAGCCTTTGCCTGTAAAAGGGACATTTCCTATTACCTGGACAGTTTCATAGTTGTGCGATAACCAGGTATAAAGATTTATGGCGTAATCTTTGCCAAAATAGCGCGCGCCGTGTTCGCTCATGTCACGGTCAACCAGAACTATATAATCGGCTGGCGAAGATATAAAAGACGAGAGGACGTCGGATTCTGATACCATATTAAAGAAACTCGGTGAAAACTCGAAGAATTTTGTTGAAGCCGCGCGTCCTGACATGAAATTCAGCATAACTCCTTCCGGCAGTACGGCAATGGTTGCATTGGCTGGTAATGTTTCCAGAAAGGTTAATACCTGCAACATGACCGGACCCGTTGATGAAACCCCGGCATCATAGGTTAATATTTTCCCCTTGCTTGAACCAAAAACAAAGTTTTTATGACTATAATACACTTGATCAATAAGCCCATAACTGAAGACCACGCCTGTTAATATCATAATAAACAGGGCCTGGAACAATGTTCGCGATCCATGGAAACGTTCTATCCAAGAACTTCCCTCATCAAACACAAAACAGAAAATCAAAAACACCGCAGGTAACGCCAGGACAAAACCGCTGTGAAAAATGTGCCCGTAAAGAAATATCTTTAACAACAACAATGTTGCAAATAATGAAAAGACAAACAGCGCGAGTGCCCGGAAAGACAACGTAGATTTCTTGTGACGGAACATTAATAAACCGCCCCATAACAATAATATTACCGAGAATAAAGGCAGTGAACGGAATATCGCGTAAGCTGGCAGATAATGCGTGACAATAAACCATATCCCTAGTGCCACGGCCATAAAGGTCATGATGCTCATGGACATCCTTAACCATGTCTGCTTGATTCTCATCAATAGAAATGACAGCAACATGATACTGACGAGAACAGCACATGTGCCAAAAGCGCTTGTCATCATCTGTTGCAGGCTTGTTACCGGGTTGTCCCATCCAGACAATCCTTTGTAAAAAACATTTCCCGAAAGATTTTTATTGAAGATGGCTGAATATGGAAAAATGAATGCCGTTGTTGCCATTTTCAGGCCCATTTGCGAAATGAAATAGGCAAATGAAAAACTTACGGGTAAAAGAAATCCGGTTATCAACAACCATATATTCCATGATTGGGGCCGTTCGTTTTTATGGAGAAAAGAAATGCCCGTCACCCCGCCGATCAGTAAAGCCGCGGAAAGCGCAACAAATACCTCAACTTTTGTAAGGAACACAAGCCCCATTAAAATGCCGATCATCAACCAGGGATGCTTGATGGTGTTGTTAAAACTTTTCAAGAAAAGGATCAGGGTGATCACACTTAAAACAAGGCCATGCACCAGTTCATGGGCGTATGGACAGACAAAATTGTAATTTCCTATTCCTGTGTACTGCGCAAATGCAAAAAGCGTAAAGAATAGGCTTACGGACAGCAACGCCGCCGCCGAAGATGCCCAAAATCGCAGCAAACGATGCAATAGAAAAGCAAAAACAATAAGGATACAGAAATTGATAATGACAACAACATTCAAACTGGGTGAGAAAATTTTAAAGAAGAACGCATAGAAATATTTTGAAAAAGGCCCGTAATAAAAGAAAATATCTTTGTAAAGTACCTTGCCTTCGCTCAATTGCCAGGGAATATACAGCTCGCGTCCAAAATCAACAAGGACATCTGGCCATCTTCCCCAGCTTAGCCACAGGATATAAGCCCCAACCGCGCATAATAAAAATGATCCTGCTAACGCAGGCCAGCCAAGCCCTAACCATCGACCCCAACTGCGCTGCATCCATGTTCGAAACATTAAATGTCCTTGAAGAATGCGCCTGCCGGTACCGGCAGGCAGGGATTACACGCGAATAGGCAGGACCACAAAAGGAATGCCGCACTGATAAAATTTGCGTTGGAGTGCGAACGCCGTATCATTATGCAGCCAGCGGTTCCAAAGGGTCTCTTTAGGGAACACCAGCTGCCCACCGAAAATAACAGCATGCGGAAACCTTTTGGAGACAACAGCAACAACTTTGTCAGCTTCTTCCAGAATATCAACGCCCATGTAGGCCATGCTTTCCGCATAGGAGCCCTGGCGGTGCATGAAATCAACATATCTGACCAGGTCTTTCTTAACCTGTGCTTCAAGATTCACAACCTCATCAGCACCCTTGAAATTTCCGGCATCAATGATTCCTACCTGCACAAAAATAAAGTTTTTGAATTCTTTGCCGAAAAAGCGTGTGACATTAAAAAGCGTATGCAGCCCAAGTCCATTAAATCCTCCCACCAGAATGACGGCTGTTCGGCTGTTAGGATCAAAGGGCACCGGCTTGTCCGTGACACTGGGAGAAACAGATGCAGCGTGGACCAAAGTATTCAGGCGATGCAGCATTTTGGCCACATCCAGATAATGTCGTTTGATAAACACGGCTAAAACAACAAGAGCACCTGTTACAAACAGGGTGATCCATCCGCCTTCATGAAACTTTAAAACGACAACAGATGTTAAAATAAGTGTCGTTAAGAGGAACCCTGTTCCACTGACAAGAAGCTTCTTTTTCCAGGAACGTTCCTTGGCCCTGCTGCGCCACCAGTGGCACACTAGTCCCAGCTGGGACAGGAAGAAAGTGATGAATACGTTAATACTGTAGAAAATAACCAGCAGCTGAACCTGTCCACGCGCAAATAAAAGTGTCGCAAGAGCTGCCAATCCCATGATTAAAATGCCATTCTGGGTCACCAGCCTGTCACTTAAATTGGCAAATTTGTTAGGGAACCAGCGGTCGAGGGCCATATTGGCAATAACCCTCGGTCCTCCGAGGAAACCGGTCTGTGCCGCCACAAACAGTATAAGGGCTTCTGAAAGAAGGATCGTGACCACAAACCATGAACCCCACTTCCCCCATCCCTGGACCATGGTTTCAAACAAAACGGCATTCAGTGTTTTTCCCGCTTGAGGGGTGACATGAAACAACAGGTATCCCATCATCAGGCCAAAAACCGTGATCGCAAGCGACCAGGACATATAACGCATCGTCCGTTTGCCTGTCACAACCCTTGGTTCACGCAAAATGTTCAGGCCGTTACTGACGGCTTCAATCCCTGTATAGGTACCGGCGCCCAATGTATACGCCCGAACGATAAGGATCAACATCCCTACAGCTCCGATCTGGGAAGAGGCCACCTGGGCATCGAGGCGCGCATCCATGATTACAGTCGGTATTTGACTTGCATGAGAAATAAACGCATAAAGGATCACCACCACATGCGTGATCAAAAATGTAAGGAATATCGGAACAAGCGGCTCAACACTTTCGCGTACGCCTCTCATATTGAGCACAATCAGGATAATGATCATAACCGCTTCGACTTCGAGTTTTAATACCATCCATTCTGGTGGGAGAAAACTGAAAAGCGCATCAACACCGCTGGCTACCGACAAGGCAATGGTTAAAACATAATCAATCAAAAGTGCACAACCGGAAACCATCCCGGCCGTCGGATTAAGGAGTTTGCTGGCAACCAGATATCCCCCGCCCCCTGAAGGGAATAATTCAATGATCTGGGAATAACTGGCACTGATAAGAAAGACCGTAGCCACTGAAGCCAATGCCACAAAAATACTTAAATAGGTATGCCCCTGCAATGCCAGAAAAGCCGCTTCAGGTCCATAACAAGATGATGAGAGCCCGTCAGCTCCA
The DNA here is from genome assembly GCA_043798045.1 of Candidatus Omnitrophota bacterium. Lineage (GTDB taxonomy): Bacteria > Omnitrophota > Gorgyraeia > Zapsychrales > Fredricksoniimonadaceae > Fredricksoniimonas. Next base: position 5,464 of record JAZDPD010000229.1, read on the forward strand.
AGGCCGATCCAGGCCAGAAAGGCAATTAAGGACAGTTTATGAAACACATCCCGGTCAAGAGGGCTTTTAGCCCTGCCAATGAAGATGTTCTTGATTTTCCTGATAAATGCAGGCATTCAGATTCCTATTTTCTGGATAATGGATAATAAAGGGATCATTATATTGATTTTTAGGCAGATGTGAAGAAAATTGATCAGACTTCGGATCCAGCAGGGATCTTTATGGAAAAGACAGTGCCTTGCCCGAGGGTGCTTTTAACTGAAATTGTTCCTTTGTGTTTTTCAATGATACTGTAAGAAATTGATAAACCCAGCCCGGTTCCCATTCCCGGCGGTTTAGTTGTGAAGAATGGCTCAAATAAGTGTGTCAGAACATCCTCTGTCATTCCTGATCCGTTATCAGCCACTTCGATCAATACTTCATTCGACAGATGGGTTGTCTTGATGGTAATGGTTCCTTTTTCTTGAATAGCCTGAGCAGCATTAACAAGCAGATTGATGAATACCTGGCTTAATTGTTGAGGGTAACAATATGCCGGAGGCAGGTTGGAATAGTTCTTGATAATGTCCACTTTATATTTAAGTTCGTTCTTGGCAATATTCAATGCCGCATCGATCAGGCTGTTGATATCCGCCTTTTCTTTCAACAGATTATCCGAATGGGCAAATGTCTTTAAATCTACAATAATCTTGCGGATCCTTTCAAAACCTTCATCCATTTCTTCGAGCAGTTTGACACTGTCCTTCAAAACAATGTCTAAATCCACTTCTTTCTTATAGACTCCGATTTCATCGGTCATCTGTTTGAATTGTTTAACATCCTGGAAAGATAATTTCTCCAGGGCTTCATATTTATCAATGATCCTTGAGAAAATATGAATGTATTGATGAAGCATGTACATATTACCTATCAGGAATGCGACAGGATTATTGATCTCATGCACAACACCTGTGGCTAACTGCCCGACAGTTGCCATTTTTTCTGATTGAACCAACTGTCGCTGGACACTTTTCAGTTCATTAAAAGCTTTTAAAAGGTCCTGTTCTGTTTTTTTGCGTTCGATGATCTCTTCCTGTAGTTTCTTGTTTGAATCTGAAAGCTGTTCGGTTCGATGGGCAACGCGTTGTTCCAGACCGCTGATCAGTCCGCGTAATTGTGACATCATATAATTAAAAGCCTGGGCCAGTACCCCGAATTCATCCTGGCGGGTTGAATGGATCGGGTGGTCCAGTTTTCCACTGGCAACAGACTCAACAGCGCGCTGGATCTCAATCAAGGGGAAGAAAATTCTCTGAATATTCAGATAAATGACAAATAAAGCCAGGAATAAAATACTCCCGCCAGCTAAAACGATCATCCATGTTGATTTATCCGCTACAAACTTCGCTTGCCGCCGTGCTTTATCAAGGTTCTCCGTTTCAATATCTTCCAATGAGCGCACTTCATCAAGCATGGGGCCGCGTAAAACAGATGTGTGTTTTAAAACCATCTTGCTGCGCACGCCATAGCCACCTTCCTGATCATGGGTATTCATAACTACAAGCGCTTCATTCAGAAAGTTTCTTACCTGGGATTGAACACGACTGACGGTCTTCAGTTCCTTGCCTTCAAAAGCATTGATCGCCTGTCGGAATAACTCATCAATACGACGCGAGGATTCCTCAAAAATAACACGCAAGCGCACTCTTTCATCATTGTCTTCGCTTATCACATATTGCAGGATGATATCTGAGAGGAAAAGACTTTCGATGCGTATACGTGTACTGAGGTAACGGCCATTGCTGCGCACCATGGATTCTTTAATAATGACTTCAGTGGAACGGATTTGAAAATAAGCCATGGCTCCCATGGTGACAATAAGCCCAGCCAAAAGCAGCATACTCACTAATAAGACCGTTGATACACGCTGCCAAAACTTCAACGAATATCCTGCATGAGAGCCTGAACGTATATTTTTATCAGAATTCATTGTCATTTGATTATCTCGATACGGTCTTTTATCCTGACCCAGCGTCCGTTCTCTATCTGATAAATCTTCATGAGGCTAGCACCTTTATGCCATTTGGAATTATATGTAACGGGTGAAACTATCTCTCCCGTATCAAAGTTTTCAAGTTTTTCCAAAGCCTGCCGGATTCCCTCACCGGATAAATTGTCACCTGAGCGTGCCATGGCTGTTAACAAAACTTTTGCCGTGATCCATCCTTGCAGATAAACACGACCAACACTATTAATATCACGGTTTAGAACAGGCATGGCCGAACGGACTTCTTCCATCGCCGGAATATTCTCATATGGAAAGGAAAACGGTGTTATGCCCAAAACACCTTCACCGGCCTGCCCTGTCAATGCCAGGACTTTCTCATCAACGCCCCAATTGAGCGTGATTAATTTCATGCGGCTGTTGAGACGGTAAGCAGAACGAATAACAGTCGCCGTGCCATTGGAGGTTTGATTGATAATGCCGTAATCAGCCCCACCTGCATCCATGATCGACTTGATTTGCTCGGTGGCATCCAGGGCGGAAAGATCCACGATTTTCTCAGCCACAAGATCAATCCCGTTGGCCGATGCATAATCACGCCCCGCCTTGATAGGGGAAAGTCCAAAGGCCGTATTGTTGTAAAAGAAAGCCACTTTTGGTTTGCGCGTTGTATCAACAGGATTATCAATTATATATTTTAAAGCCACAAGCATCTGATCAGAATAGGATGGGCCCATGAGAAAATTATAGGGGGCGTTAGCCACAACAGAAAGGTCTTCGGTTAAAGAACACGGGATAAAAGGGATTTTATCCAAGGCGGCTTTTTTGCTCAGTATTTGGGAATCACCCGTGCCCCAGCCAAGGATCGCCACAACCTTATCTTCATGGACAAGCTTATGGTAAAGTGCCTCAGCCCGGAGAATATTGTAAGCGTAATCATCGTAAATAAGCTCAATCTTGCGCCCGTTTATTCCGCCGCGTGAATTGACATAGGAGATATAATCACGCTCGCCATCCGTAAACAGCACCGCCGCGTCACTGGTTGGCCCCGTAAGATCCCAAATTCCGCCGACCTTGATCGTTTGGGAATCATTCTTTGAACAGCCATTTACAACCAAGGAGATCAATAAAACAATAAAAAGACTTAATTTTCCCATCATACCGCCCTCCTCTTCATTCAAGAAAAATGCATAGTTACATTTTTTAACAACAATTTAATGGTTTAAATGTTAAATAATGACTAACCGAGATAAGTGTTAATAATTAACTTAAGCTTTTCAATGTCGACGGGTTTTGGAATAAATTCATTCATGCCAAGATCATAGCATTTAAGGGAAACAGATTGTGCTGCGTGTGCGGTTACGGCAAAAATAGGAATATTCTTTTTTAACTCCTGACGGATGATCCTTGTCACATCATATCCGCTGATATCTGGTAAACGCAGATCCATTAAAACAAGATCAAACTGTTTTTTCTGGATATTATCTATAGCATCCTTCCCGGTGGCTGCAATGGTAAAATTAAAATGCATGTCTTCAAGAATGATCTGCATTAGGTATTGACTATCAGGATCATCTTCAACAACAAGAATACTTTTTCTTGAATCCATAAATTCTCCTGCACAAGATTCAAATATTTAGTTAATTAATTATAGATGAATTCTTTAATTAAATTATAAATATTTAAATAAAAAAGCCGTTAGATACATCTAACGGCTTTTTTGAAACTGAAATGACAAAAAAGGATGGTTATGCTTGTTTTTTCCATTCGGCAAGTCGTGCCACAAGCTCGGCTGAAATGGAATTGAACCGGGACCCTGCTTCCAGCGCTTTAAGGGCAGCGGCTTTATTGCCCTGCAATGCCTGTGACAGAATATGCCCGGCTTCCTGGTGAAATGCGGCGTGCATTTCCTTGATCTTGACAGCTTCAGCCGTGGATGATTTTTCACGCGGCATGCTATAAATCCATTTTCCGAAATCACAACCGTTATCAAGTTTAACTTTATCCGCAGAAAATTCACTCTGGCCGGAATGAACAGCATCCTTTAGCCTGACCTTCCACTTCCCATGCGCAATAACAGCCTTGGTGATATTCAGCGCTATTTCAGAAGAACGGCTTTCATTGGCTTTAAATAACCCGACAAGGCCTTTGAGGGCTTCTGCCTGGGAAGACATCCCCTGGGATGCCGAGGCCAGTTCTTCGGAAGATGCCGCATTGGCTTCAGTGATCGATGTATTCTCTTCCATAGCCGCAGCCTGTTCTTGGGTGGCGTTGGTAATGTTGGAAAGTTTTTTGGCAATTTCTTTGACATCGCCAACAATCTGTTTTGTTTTTTCGCCGGCCTGTTTGGAAATTTTCACGCCGTTTTCAACCTGGCGCAAGTTTTCCTTGATCAAATTCTGAATTTCCTTGGCTGTAGTCGCGCTGCGTTCCGCCAGCAGCCTGACTTCATCCGCCACCACCGCAAACCCTTTGCCATGTTCACCTGCACGGGCCGCTTCAATGGCCGCATTGAGCGCCAAAAGATTTGTCTGATCCGCGATATCAGTAATAAGTTCAGCCGCTTCCGCCATCTGTTTGGAACCTTTTTCAATCCCGCTGATAGCCTCGACCGTGCTATCCATGGCCTGACCCGCACCTTGAGCTTCCAGGGAAGTTTTTTGCGCAATCTGACCGGCATTCTTGACATTTTCCGAATTTGTCTGAACAGATGAGGAAAGTTCTTCAAATGAAGCTGACTGTTGTTGTGCTCCGTCAGCAATCTGCTGGGAGCTTGCGGTGATTTCTTTGGTTACATTTGTTAATTGTTCAAATGAACCGCGTACCTGTCCGATCATACCGGAAACACTTTCGGCAAAAGCATCCATGGCATTGGCCAAAGCACCCATTTCATCTTTGCGTGTTTCTTTCAGACGCTGAGTAAGGTCACCACTGGCCATTAACTCCATCAAATCAACCGTTTTTCCAATAGGTTTGACGATCGACATGGATAAGGTCACACCCAATAAAATGGCAATGAAAAAACCTATCAGGATTATGAAAATCATAAAAGTCATCGCTGTGGTACTTATTTTTTCCGCATTGTCGCCGCTTGTCTTGGCGCGATCCTCTTCAAGTTTTACAATGGCATTTACAGCAGCCGTCACTTTTTCCCGCAAAGGTTCACCATTGATATTCTCTAATTTGGAAACTTTCTTATAAAGTTCGGCTTTTTTGGGATCATTGTCTGGCAAGCGCACCGCCTGTTGGGCCAGCGAAAGCGCTTCATTATTAATTTCCTTTAACGTACTCACCGCTGTCTTATACTCAGCCAACAATGATTTTTCAATATCATCAAGAGGAAGAGCCTCGAATTCATTCAAGTTTTTTGTATAATTTTCCCGCACTTTGTCAATAGCAGACAACTTGTCATTCATTTGTGCTGCCGAAATATTAGGATCAATGATGGCAAAAACATGAAGATTCACATCAGTCACCCCAACGGCTATTTGAAGTGCTTTTTCCAGCGAGGGGATGTTTTTGTTTGCCAATATCTGGGCTGAGCCATTGAGGTGATTCAATGCAAAAAGCCCCGAAAAACCTATGAGCGCCCCAATCAAGGCAACAACAAAGAAGCCTCCGATCAATTTTGTGCCAAATTTTAAATTATCCAACATATTAAATCCTCCAAATTAGGGAATTGAAATTCGTTAATGAAGTCTTGAATTATCTATTTAAAATGTGCTCAAACAATTTAGCAAAAGAATATATATTTTTCAATCAATAGCGTAATTCTCGCGAATTGTAACTCATAGTGCGACAAAAATAAGCTTTAAGATCAATTGTTACCCTGCAAGCATTCCTTTGCCATTTCATTCGCCGTCTTGTAACCCAAAATCTTCCTGGGGTA
>JAZDPD010000232.1:0-2275 GCA_043798045.1 Candidatus Omnitrophota bacterium
TCGATGCAGGTTACAGACTCTGATTTGTATACAGGACTGTGGGTTATATGAGAATTGATAATTACTCAAGAGAGCAACTCATCGAACTATATAAAATGATGGTTCTGATAAGATACTGTGAAGAAAGCCTAGTGGAACCTATACTCAATAATGAGATCAGGTGTCCGTGCCATCTTTACACCGGGCAAGAAGCTATCGCAGCAGGGATATGCGCTTCTTTGACAGCAGAAGATTATGTTTTCGGAACTCATCGATCTCACGGACACTTTCTTGCCAAAGGTGGGGATTTGAATGAGCTAATTTCTGAGATCTATGGTAGGGAATCCGGGTGTTCTCGTGGCAGAGGCGGATCAATGCACCTGGTAGACCCTGCAAACGGCTTTCTTGGAGCAGCTCCAATTGTGGGCGGCACAATTCCTCTGGGAGTCGGGGCTGCGCTTGCCTCCTTGATTAGAGGAGAAAAGCGCGTAACGGTATGTTTCTTTGGCGATGGCGCCTGCGGGGAGGGCGTTCTGTATGAAAGCCTGAACTTCTCATCATTAAGGAAATTACCGATTATTTTTGTTTGCGAAAATAATCTGTACTCAACACATCTGTCTATTAATGAATGTCGGTTGGACACCAATATAAGCAGGATAGCGGAACCTTTTTGTATACCTAATTCTAGAATTGATGGTAACGATGTCCTAGAGGTTTATAAGACCGGAAAGAAATTTGTGGAATTTTGTCGTAGCGGAAGGGGGCCAGCTTTTATAGAATGTCTCACATACAGATATCGGGGACACGTCGGCCCTGATGATAATATTCAGGGGGAACATACGGACATTCGACCGGCCTGTGAGATTCGAGAATGGTTAGATAAAGATCCTATCTCCCGTTTGGAAAGCTCTATTTTGGAGACGGGTTCTGCAACACAAGACCAAATCGAGTCCATCAAAAAAGCAATTGAAAATCAAATACTCGACGCTCACGAAAGGGCAAAAGTGAGTCCCTTTCCTTCCAGCGAGCATCTAGTCAAATATGTATACTCTTCCAATACCATGATAGACATTTAGGATTCTATCAATGCGTTTACTGACATACTCGGCAGCCATAAATGAAGCCCTGTTTCAGATGATGGAAAGTGATCCTTCAGTTTTTGTAATAGGGCAAGGTATCACAAGCCCGTGGTACGTTGGCAATACTGCTCAGGGACTATCTGAAAGGTTCGGCGGCCATCGTGTAATCGATACTCCTGTTTCTGAGAACTGTATCACAGGATCAGCGGTAGGAGCGGCTTTGGCAGGCATGAAACCAGTGGTAGTGCACCCAAGGATGGATTTCATGTTGTTTGCCATGGACCCAATAATTAATCAAGCGGCAAACTGGTATTACATGAGTGGAGGAAAATCCTCGGTTCCTTTGGTTATTTGGGGCATTATTAACCGCGGGGGAGAGCAAGCCGCTCAGCATTCACAGGCTTTTCATTCAATGTTTGCAAATGTCCCGGGGCTTAAAGTAGTGATGCCGTCAACTCCTTTTGACGCAAAGGGTTTAATGATTTCGGCCATTCGGGAACCCAATCCAGTAGTTTTTGTTGACGAAAGGCATCTCTACGGAGAAATTGGCCCAGTACCCGAGCACATCTATGAAGTAAAAATAGGACAGGCCGACGTCAGAAGAATAGGCGCGGATATAACGATTGTTACTGTATCCGAAATGTGTAAAGAGTGCCTTGCGGCCGCCGAACGTCTTTCAGAAGAAAAGATCCAGGTTGAAATCATAGATTTACGTTCTGTTAAACCAATCGACACGGAATTAATTTACAAGTCAGTCAAAAAAACAGGACGGTTAATAATTGCTGACGGCGGCTGGAAGACTTGTGGCTTAGCCGCTGAAATTTCTGCTCTGGTGGCTGAAAACAATTTTGAATCGCTGAAAGCGCCTATAATCAGAGTTACTCTGCCGGATTGCCCAGCTCCCGCGAGCTCATCTCTTGAAAAAGTTTATTATCCGAATGCAGACGCTGTGGCCAGAGCGGTGAGAAAAGTTTTAAACGCTTCCGAAAAGCCGAAAAGACAGATTGATGAAAAAATATGATTATAGGTATGTCAAACCAAACTGATATTGATCTGAATTCCATGCCAAGATTATCGATCAGGAGTCCGAAAGTCTCATGTCATATAAAGTCAGATTCGTTAATCCAGCCAAAAATTATCTACTGATCAAGGACGAGATTGACGCGGCTTATTTTGAAGTCATGTCCAAAGGTGATCTTGTTTGTCGTGAACAATTG
>JAZDPD010000244.1:0-12845 GCA_043798045.1 Candidatus Omnitrophota bacterium
GTTCCCAAACCATGGCCGCTTGATCCGATCAAATCCCTTGACCCATCGCTATTTTGTATAAAACGGTAGTACTTCCCGGAAGAAAAAGTAGAAATAGTGACTTTTGCCCCAATTTTCTGTAAATATCCAAAAACATATTTACTCCCTATCCCATTTTTACCGAAAAACCCACCGATATCCTTATCTGCACTATAAGATCCCTCGGCAAATCTATGCCATTTATCAAGCACATCATAAGGAATACCATGACCAGAATCTTCAATACGAATCGTAATGCCCCGTTCACTTTCTTCCAGTCGAACAGGAATGTTTATTGGATCCAAACGGCCTACATTCAAACGCCATTCATCATCACGGACCCTATACATCGCATCCAAGGTATTAGGAAAAACATGTCCCAAGGCACCCTTTAAAACCAGAAATGTACTTTTTTTGAGAAATCCTTTTAAAGCATGGTTAAATCTTTCCATCTTGGATGAATTTGCATCATCCTGAATGTGTTCCATACTGACAGATACTGGATTCGCCTCAGGATCAACGCCCAACCATGGCCTTAGATCATCATTCGGATGAAGATATTTATAAGAAAAGAAATCATCAAATATGACTTTCTTATGATGCGTCTCATCAACTGCCGCGACATTAACATTAACAATCATGGCATTGTCATGGCCTAAAGGTAATTTCTGAGCATTGATCGTGGATGTTAAAACCCCGGACAACCTCATGCTGGCGCCGCCTGAGAAGTACTGGCGGGGGGATCCCATTTCGGGCACGCCATGGCGTGCCCTTACGGCATCATCCGCAATGTAATTGAACACGCCGTTCTTGAACGCCTCAACATATTGTGTCCATATCTTTTCTTTTTCATTTTTGTCGGCGATATCAACGCCAACGGTTTTGTTGTGGTCGATGTACCCCTGTAAGGGCGATTCATGAATATGGGGCGGTTCATGAACCGCCCCTACGATTTTCCTTTTGAACCACGTGGCAAGGATTAAGGAATTGTACACCTGGCGCAATTGGGCAAAATTGGCGCCCTCGTTAACCTCGTTTTCGAGGATGGGGATAAGAATTGACCTCAAAATCTCTCTGGTCAATTCTTGTTCAGGGCGGGTTTGGAACCCGCCCCTACGCCCATCTATCACATCATGTTGCACATCGGTGATGTAGGGGCGGGTCTGTGACCCGCCCTGATTGGCATTCATGGCCAGGTAATCCGTCTCGAGCATCACCTTTAATCGTGATCCGACAACATACGCTGCATTGCCATTTTCAAAAACTTCAGCCCTCTGCGGCACGATCCATACCTTATTAAACGTATCGACCGGAATATCGGTCGTGCCGTACTTCTCCTGCATGGCCGCATAAACCTTGGCCCAAAACTTCTTACCAACGTCGCCTTCGGGATACATCAATGATGCCGTAATCTGTTTAAGAATATAATCCTGCGCTAAAAGATCACGCCCCATTTCCGTCTGGCCAAAGGCATCTGGCACAATGCGGTCTTTTTCATAAGGTGAAAGGTTGACCCATAGGTCTTTTTCAGGGATTGTCAGTGCGGCGAGGAAATATTTGATTAACCGATTTGATTCGTCATGTAGGGGCGACCCTTGTGGTCGCCCTTTATCAAGGGCGGGCACAAGACCCGCCCCTACGCCACGATCCAGAATAAAATCAAACCGGAATGGGTCGTTGGGATAAACCCTGATCCCTTTAAGCAAAGGCGGGGCAAGATCAGGGCTCAACGAGACACGCATCCCAGGCTCAGAAAGCAACGGAATACCTTGAGCGTAAACACTTATGTCAGAGGCAAAGAATGCCAACACCAAGAATACACTTATTAATCGATTGATCATGTTAATAAATATAAACTATAAATATAATGAAAAACAAGTAGGGGCGATTCATGAATCGCCCCTACATTCAAATACTTTCACGACATCTTGATCTTAAACACAAGCTTTTTCACTGCCTCTGGCCCCTTGCCACGCTGGCACATGGGGCGATGGGCTTCACCAGGGAAGTAGACAACAAACTCGCCTTCACGCACCAGGACATCCGTTATATCCCTGTCAGCTGTGAAAAACTGATAATCTCCAGCCTCATCATACGCAGTTGCTTTTAAAAGAACATCCCGGGGAGCAAACTGCATGATTTCAGCTCCTGCAACCACATACTGCAAATCCATGTAAACCTGATGCGTTTCAAACCGGCCTTCGTGGGGCAACCGTGTCATATACTCAGCCGTGCGCACAAAAAGATCCCGTCCTTTAATTTCAATCTCACCCACCGGCAAATCCTGGGCACGGTGCGCAAAGAGAAAGTCCAGTATCTCTTTCTTTAGCGGGATAGCATAACGGGATAAATGTTTTATCTGATCAACGATCATGACTTAACTCACTTGGATACAATGGTGATCCTGTCACGCATAGGTTTGAAATTTCTTTCTGATGAAAGGATATAATAATCTTTCAATTTCCATGACGGATCCTGATGAAAGAGCCCTGCTTCAAGCCGATCTAAAACCTTCCCTGTATCGATATGCCGAAACTGAAGCCCGGCTTTTTCAACAATAGGCCATGCCCCGGCAAAATCCCATAAATGCACCCGCGATAATGAACCGCAGCCGCGCCCGATTGTCGGCCAGCAAAACTCGCTGACGGCTGAAGCAAATACCATCAACCGGCAATCCGATGACTTCCAGAGAAACTTCTCGCCAATTTCATCTGATGTGATAAAAACCGAACGGCTGGAAATATCCTCATCCCGGGGTGTGATCAAAGCGCGTTTTTCCTGCCACGAAAATACATCTTTGATAAAATAGGCCTTGTCCCCATCACAATAAAAAAGCTCTTGAAGAGACGGGAAATAGACCGCTCCCATCCAGGGCATGCGCTCTTTGATTAAACCAAGAGATATGCCATAATGCGACATCCGGTTGGCGTAAGCACGCGTGCCGTCAATAGGGTCGATGGCCCAGACAAACGGTGTCTTATCAAGGAAGGCATCATCCTGATATCCAGACTTCTTCGGGTCCTCTTCATCGATCAGAACATGGCGGCCTGTCGCTATAAATGATTTTAACTTTTGATGCGCCAGAGCAGAGATCGCCTTATCGGCTTTAGTAATAACCGAAGCATCAGGTTTAAGTTCAGGGCTGCTGTTATCCATCAACCGTAATGCAACTTCTCCCGCTTCCTTGACCAAAGATAACATCACTTTCAAATATGTACGCTGCAAAGCTCACATCCTCTCCATAGCCGACACAGGCACCCAGCCAATCTTGCCGTCACTGCGTTGCACTTTAACCCAATCATCCTTTGATCTTAAGGCTTTAAGTTCTACCCCTTCAGGTATCTTGAAATACACCGTTGCCTGGCTGTTAGGCTCAAATCTGGCATCAACTTTTTGAATACAAACACCCATCCCGGAGCGATATGCGATCAAAACGACTCCAGCTGCAACAATGTAAATTATCAAGGCTATCCCCAACACCACCCCTGTTAACAAACGCTTACGGCGCATCCCGCTATAAAGCCCATAAAGAAAAAAAGACCCTGTCAGGACAAAAGCCAAAAACCCCATCCATAAAAGTTCTCGCGTAGCCCAAAATTGCTGCAAGGGCGCCAATAAAGGATTTGATGGCCAGGGAGCATAATTCTCAACCATGGAACGTGCAAAAGACAAATTAGATCTGACATCACTGTCACGCGGCTTAAGTGACTGGGCACGTAAATAATTAAGGATCGATTTCCCCAAATGCTGTTCCTTATAATAGGCATTCCCAAGATTGTAGTACAACGCCGGAGAATAATACCCCTGCGATAAAATGCTCTCATTCCATTTGACAGCCTCGTCATACTTTGATGCATGATACGCTTTAACGGCCTGGGAGAAAGCCGCATCCGGTGACTGGTCAATGGCGCCCGCAGCCAGGGGGCATATTCCAGCCATAATCATCAATGCGATCAGCAACTGAAGAACACCACTCATCGAACCCGCCTTTCCACCGCACGGATAATATCTTCCGCGTCCGCCAAATGACGACGCATCACTGAAGACGTTACAGGCAACCCTGCAAAACATGCCTGTTCAGCCGAAGAATAAATATCCTCGATCATGACAATATGTTTCTCATCCACCTTCATCTGCCGCAAGGCAGCATCGATCAAATGTGTGTCAGTTTTGCCAGGCACAAGACCTGTTCGTTGAATAAAATAATCGTTAAGTGTCTTTGTCAGCAAATTATAAAAAGTTTTGGCATCACCCTCCTGCAAGGGACCTTTAGCCAAATCAAAACTTTGAAAAGCCTGGCGGGCCGCAATGCGTTGACTTGCAAAAACCGGATCATTCCGAAGCCTGTGATGATAAAGAAAGAATACCAGCAATCCCGCCCAAAGCTGTAAATAAACAACCAATGATATGTAAAAAGCCAAATGGCGTCGCACAAAACCCTGCTTGCGTTCAAATTTGCCAGGGCTTTCCTTGATGAACAAGATATCCCGCCCCAATGTTTCCGGCATCGATGTAACAGGTGCAAACGCAACCGCCTGAAATTCCTCACTTGTAGCCAAAGGCGAAACTTCAATAGGTATGGGACCGCGCGTAATGGTTTTATACGCATTCGCTGTCACATCAAAATACGTAAAGTTCATCGCAGGGATCTGTGCCTGCTTGATACTGGTGGGAATAACCACCTGCTCAATCATTTTACGTTTAGATTCATCTTTGATTACCGGATCGTAAACTTTAAACCCCTCGGCCTTGAATTCAGGAGCCTTGACAGCCTTGAAATTCCCTTCTCCGGTTACTGCCAGCTTGAGCGTAATAGGGTCACCTTCCTTAATCTTAAGGGGTGATGCCTCCATGGTAAAATCATACTGGCCAACAGCACCTGAGAAATCTGCCGGGTGCTCCTGATCAGGTAATGGCGCTACATTTAACTTGAACGGTCGGGATGAAATCGTTATCGGCCGCTTCTGATAAGATGTAAAGAAATTACTGAAGAAACCATCATCAAAGAATCCCCCCGCAGGATCCTTGCGGTCATTCATCTTGAAAACCAGGTTTCCTCTGACCACAACAGGCGCCACCGTGATCTCGCCGCATCGTGTCGGATACACATGCGTCATGAATTCAACAACATGCCAGTTGACGCCATCCATTACTTCATTCATCTGCCGCGGCTCAGGAAAAGGATCTATCTGGAAACCATCCTGGACCACTTCTGGAAATGACAATTCCTGAAGGGAAAGCTGATTCACATAAAGCCTTACCGTCACAGGTATCGCTTCGCCCAAATACACCTGTGATTTTGGAACAGCCACCAGAAGTTTCATGCGACTTTCCAGATCCTGTTGCAATGTCGCGTTAGGATCTGGGGCTGCAGATGACGCTGCCGGAGCTGAAGTGATTTCAACCGGGATGGGCTGTGTGCTGAAAGACTGGCCTTTGACATCCAGTGCAAACGAAGGGATTGTAAACTTACCTTCTTTAAGCGGGAGAAAAGCATAATTAAAATCCTGTTCAACAGAATACGCACCGTTGATAACAGAAACCCGCGTTGAAGGACCGGTATAGCGCACATCAAATCCGTCTATCGGCTGAATTTGCGGCGGGGTAACCCCCTGGGCACCGGTAACGGTTATGGTCAAGGTCAAACCCGTTCCCAGCGAGATACGATTAGAACTTACCGTAGACACCACTGAAATATTTTCGGCAAAGGCACAGCTGAAAAGAACGCAGCTGCCAATGATCGCCATCAAGAATTTTCTCATTCAATCTCACCAGTCTTTCTCAACAGGGCGCTCCTGTCCCTGTTTAGGTACAAAATTCAACAACCCTTTTGGTAATTCATTACGCTCAAAATCATCCACCATGGCCTGAGCTTCACTCCGAGATAATATCTGTTCCTGCGCCTCTTGTCCAGATGTGGAAGATTTATCATGAGCCTGATCCCCTGGCTTGTGATCGTTACCCAGATCCTTCTGTTGTCGGGCATCATCCGGGTTCTGATCTTTTGAATCACCCTGTTGTTGACCTTTTGAATTCTCCGGCTGTTGATCAGATTTATCCGATTGAGGCTGATCTTCCTTTTTTTGATCCTGATTCTCGGACGGCTGATCCTGCTTTTGATCCTGATTGTTGTCCTGATTCTTATCCTTCTTTGTGTCCTGAGGCTGATTTTTCTGTTGTTTCTGCTGCTTTTTTAATTGAAGGCGATCCAATTCCTTCTTTACAAACTCATGATTATTAGCCGCATCCGTATTTTTCAGGTCAATAGCACAGGCTTTTTCAAAACTTTCCAATGAAGACTTGAGGTGCTTGATCGCATCATCAACATTCATGTTTTCACGGGAGATTCCTTTTTTATAAAAAGCATCTCCAAGATTATAGTGAATATTGCTTTTAAAAGCCTCATCATCTGTCAAAAGACTTTTTTGTAAATATTGAACGGCACGATCATAATCACCTGTCTTATAGGCCGCAGAACCAAGATCAAAAGCGATCCTTGCATCGGATGAGTTTTTTGCATCCGCCTTTTCATACTGCACAAGTGCCTGGGCATATTTTCCTTGACGATATAAGCGATTGCCCTGAGCCACTTCACCCGCACCTTTCATGGCCCAGGCGGATGTACCCCCCAAGAAAACTAAAATGAATATGATGAGTTTTCTCATGGCTCAGGCCTCCGCGAAGAAAGCCGTGTTTCAAGAAACAGAAATACCAGCGCCAGTAATAAAGGTATCTGAAAACGTTCGTGGTAACGCTGTTCCATCCGGCTTTCAATCTCACGTTTTTCAAGGTGCGTCAAATAATGATCATAAATATAATCAAGGCCGGATTCACTCCCGCTGGCACGCACATAAGCACCTCCCGTAACAGCCGCGATCTCCTTTAACATATCTTCATTAAGACGAGACTTGATAAAATTCCCCAATGAATCTTTTAAGAACGCCTGTGCACCATCAGCACCAGTGACCCGAACAAGCTCTCCTTCGCGCGTACCTATTCCAACCGTGTATACACGCACTTTCTTTTCAGCCGCTGCCTTCGCCCATTTAACAGGATCGCCTTCCCAGCTCTCGCCATCCGTCAAGATAACAACAGCCTTATATTTGGAAGGGATATCCCCAAATCCTTTAAGCGCTTCATCAATAGCCCTGCCCAGATTGGTACCGCCGCGCGGGATGCTTTCAATGGTCAAATCATCCAGGCTCAACAAGAAACCGTTATAATCAACTGTTAATGGACACATTAAAAACGCATCGCCTGAAAACGCGATCAGGCCAACCCTGTCACCCTGCAATTTCTTGAGCATATCTTTTACGGCTAACCTGGCACGCTCCAGACGACTGGGCCGCACATCCTCTGTCAACATGCTCCTGGAGGTATCAACCGCAACAAGAATGTCAACCCCCTGGCGCTTGACTTCCTGCCAATCAAAGCCCCACTGCGGGCGCGTCAATGCAATAACAGACATCAAAAAAACAAGTACAAGGAGGATTTCTTTCCACACAAAATGGCGCGCCGAGAAACTTTGTGCCGTCACAGCCATTAATCTCTTATCCCCGAATCTGTTCATGGCCTTGCGCCGCATGCGTACCAGAAACGACAACAGTCCCGCTATGAGCACAACGAGGATAAGGGCATTCCAGAAATAGGGCTGGCCGAAATGGATCATGGTATCCTTAAGAAAACAGTCCGGGCTAAAAGTATCTCAATAAATAAAATGATGAGCGCCACACATAACACCTTGTCAAAATGTTCATCAACCTGACGATAACCATTATCATCAAACGTCACTTTCTCCATCTTGTCTATGCTGCTATAAATGTCCTTCAATGACTGCGTATCTGTTGCGCGAAAATAGGCGCCACCTGTTTTTGAGGCAATTTTCTGCAGCATGTCCTCGTCGATTTCAATTTTCACCTGCTGATACGTCTTACGGCCAAAAATATCTACGACAGGATAAGGGGCAAAATCCTTGGTCCCGGCGCCTATCGTATAAATCTTGATGCCTAGAGCTGCCGCCGCATCCGCCGCCTCAAGCGGAGGCATTTTACCGGCATTATTCACCCCATCAGTCAGCAAAATGATCACCTTCGACTTGCCTTCGGCCTTGCGCAACCGCGCTATGCCTGAAACAATGGCAGAACCGATGGCTGTGCCATCTTCCATTAAGCCAAATTGAACCCTGTCAAGATTCTTTAAAAGCCAATTCTGGTCAGTCGTCAGAGGGCTTACGGTATACGGCTTGGCAGCAAAAGCAATGAGTGCCAATCGATCATTCGTGCGGCGGGTAATAAAATCCTTCAGAACAGATTTAATGACATCCAAACGGTTTTGCCGGACACCGTTAACCGTAAAATCCTCGGCCGCCATGCTCGTTGATGAATCAAGCAAAAGGGCCATACTTATCCCTTCTGTTGTCGATTTCGCCCCTTCAAGAAAACTTTCCGGTCCAGCCAGGGCAACAATAAAAAGGGATAATACCACCATTCTTAAAAAGAAAGGAACATGCCTGAACCTCAACCGCCACGTTTTAGGTAAACCGTCAAAAAATGCAACTGACGGAAAACTGATGGCCGGAGGCTTTCTGCGGAAATATACATAAAACAATGCCGGCAGGATCAACGGGATCAACAATAACAGCACCGGAGTTTTAAACGTCATCGTGTCTCCTCAACAAAGGTCCTTGCCAATCTCAACCCCTGGCGCATTTCAGGTTCTGAGGGCACAAACCTGGCGAATTTCACCATGTCGCTTGCGTTCAGGAAATCTTCCAGGAATTTCTGATGTTCCTTTGTCAATTTATCCGAATGACGAACCTCATCCATAAACTCTTCAGTTGTCATTTCAGGGGCGCGCAGCTCAAAGCGTTCTTCAATATACCAACGTACAACACCTGAAAGTTCGGCGTAATAATCTTTGATCCTGCCCTCTGCCACCAACACGCCCTGTTCCAGCGCCAGCAATGATTCCAAGGCAACTTCCCACGCCGGTCTGGGCGGCGCAAGGGGAACAACCCGGGGATGT
Organism: Candidatus Omnitrophota bacterium; assembly: GCA_043798045.1. Taxonomy (GTDB): domain Bacteria; phylum Omnitrophota; class Gorgyraeia; order Zapsychrales; family Fredricksoniimonadaceae; genus Fredricksoniimonas. Next base: position 9,043 of record JAZDPD010000244.1, read on the forward strand.
TTAAAATGCCGCCACATAACAAAAACTACCCCGGTCAGAAACAATACTCCCAAAATGATCCACAGCCACAGCCATTCCCCTGGAATAGCCACCGGACCCCGGATATCCCGGAGTTCAAGCGCAGCATTGATAACAGAAGCAGATTTCATCTGACCTTCTTTCGACGCTTGGCAAAAAACTTAACCAGGCTGTCCGCATAAGGCACATCCGTTGAAATATCAATGTGATCTACATCCATGGACCTGAACAGGCGATCGCGCGCCGCATACCTTGCCTGCGCTGCCTGCGCGTACACATCACGGACACGGCTGTCTGAAGTGTCAACAACAACCGTGGTTCCTGTTTCAGCATCCTGAAACTCCATAAGACCGCAAGGTAGCAAATGTTTCTCACGCGGGTCATTGAGGGTAACAGCAATGATATCATGGCGCTTGTTGGCAATGCTCATGGCCTGGACAAAATGCGGTCGGCCGTCCCTGGGTTCCAACGGCTCCAGGAAATCCGAAATCACAAAACAAACGGTCTTTCGAGTCGTTACCTTGGTCATGAACTCAAGCGCCGCGGCTATATCCGTTTTTTTACCTTTGGGCTGGAAACAAAGCACCTCACGGATGAGGCGCAGGACATGGCTTTTGCCTTTTCGTGGCGGTATGAATTTTTCAACAGCATCCGTAAACATCACAAGCCCGATCTTGTCATTGTTACGAATTGCTGAAAAGGACAAAACAGAAGCAAGTTCAGCTGCCAAACGGCTTTTTAGTTCATGGACAGTGGCAAACTGGCACGACGGAGAAACATCCACCAGAACCATTACGGTCAACTCGCGCTCTTCAACAAATTTCTTGATATGCGGAATCCCTGTACGCGCCGTCACATTCCAGTCTATGGCCCGAACATCATCGCCCGGCTGGTAGGCGCGTACTTCATCAAATTCCATGCCGCGGCCCTTGAAAACACTATGATACTGCCCGGCAAAAACATCTGTTACCAGTCGGTTTGTCGTGATTTCAATGCGACGGACTTTTTCAAGAATATCCTTGGGAATCATAAGGCCACCCTGCGTGCTTACGGAACCTGAACCTGAGCAAATATGCGCGCCACGAGGTCTTCAGACGTGAGATTTTCCGCCTCAGCCTCGTAACTTGGCATGACACGGTGACGCAGGACATCCAACCCTATCGTCTTGACATCCTGCGGCGTCACATATCCCCTGCCGTTAAGAAAAGCATATGCTTTGGAAGCCACAGCAAGGTTAATCGTTGCACGGGGACTGGCACCAAACTGAATCAAAGGTTTTAAATCCGGCAAACCATGTTTCTGGGGTTCGCGTGTCGCTTCAACAATATCAACGATATAATGCTGGATCTTTTCATCCATATAAATTTCATCCACCACCTTGCGTGCGCGCAAAATATCCTCAAGTGAAACAATGCGGTTCAAATCAATTTTACTGCCGGTATTCCCCATGCGCTTGAGGATCAGGAATTCTTCTTCTTTCGTAGGATATGTCACCCGGACTTTCAGCATAAAACGATCCACCTGGGCCTCAGGCAAAGGATACGTTCCCTCCTGCTCGATGGGATTCTGTGTCGCCAGAACCAGGAACGGAGCCGAAAGCTTCATGGTTTCTTCACCGATAGTTACCTGACGCTCCTGCATGGCCTCCAGTAAAGCACTCTGAACTTTAGCCGGAGCACGGTTGATTTCATCGGCAAGGATAATGTTGGCAAAAATAGGGCCGCGCTTGACAGTGAACCCGCCCGTTCGCTGATCATAAATAAGTGTGCCGATCAAATCTGCCGGCAGCATATCCGGAGTGAACTGTATGCGCTGAAACTTAGCCTGCAAGGTATCGGATAATGCCTTGACCGCCGTAGTCTTGGCCAGCCCGGGAACACCCTCGATGAGCACATGCCCATTGGCCAGGATGCCAACCATCAACCGTTCGATCAGATAACGCTGACCGACAAGCACTTTCTGCACCTCCATCATCAGGCCATCTACAAAAGAGCTTTCTTTCTTTACCATTTCATTGATTGCTGCTACACCTTCTGAAGCCATAGTCATTCCTCCTGAACCGGAATTATACATTAATGAAAAATCATTTTCAACTGCCACTGAATCAAGAACATGGCGGAATACCGGGAAATGCGGCTTAAATCTGTCCTTCTTGAAACAACTCCACAATTGACATTGCCGGCAGCGGATGGTACCAGACACCGGCGTATTTCTTTATTTCACTGATCGCATGATCCTTATGACGGGCCTTGCGGTAAGGCCGGTCTGTTGTAATCGCATCAAATGTATCCGCCACCGAGATGATCGCGGAAATCATCGGAATATCTTCACCTTTAAGTGCCGAGGGATAACCGCTGCCGTCAAAACGCTCGTGATGGTGCCTGACACCGGACATACACCCTTCAAAATCTTTCAAGGAAGCCAGTATCTCCGCTCCACGTGACGGATGAGTTTTCATGATCGAAAACTCCTCACTGGTCAAAGGCCCATTTTTCATCAAGATCGACTCCGGAATACCAATCTTGCCGATATCATGCAACAAACTGGCAATATAAAGATTTTCAAAGAATTTCTCTGGAGGATTAAAAACCCCTTTGGCCTCCATGCGTCGTGCAACCGCTAACGCATATTTGGTCACACGTTCCGTATGCCCATGTGTATAGGAATCCTTGGCTTCAATCGCAGAACCAAGGGCTATCGTTGTTTGGATAAAAAGATTCCGGTTACGGTCTGCCTCATGTTTTAGCCCTTCAAAAAGCTGGGCATTGCGTATGGCCATCGCCACATCTGATGCCAGGGCTGAAAAGAAATCAAGTTCTTCCTGAACCAGGGGTTCCTGGTTGTGCTTGGCACCCAACAAGAGCACCGCCAAGAGTTGATGACGGTAAAAAGCCGGAACGCAGGCAACACTGTTTAACCGGGGCATCTGCTCACTGACCTTGTGTAAAATCTCTCTGGATCCATTGACAGAACGCAGCACCGATTCACGCCAGATCAAACGATTTAAATCATCGAAAACAAGTGCATTGCGGCTATCGATAAGATACTTGTATTCCTTTTCATGAAAAATGCGGATCAGCGGATGATCTTTTTCAAAACGGATAAACCTCTCGGGAATACGCTCGCCAGGCTCTCCTCGGGAAATCGCCAGAACATAAGCATCCTTTAAAGGTTCATACAGGATCATGCCGGCATGCCTCAAGCGCGCCTTGCGCACAATCATGCGCACCAGAAGCTTGATCAAAAGCACATGATCATGGATCATGATCATGCCCTTGCTGGCGGTCTCAAGTTCTTTCTTGTAATCAATTTTTACACTCATGGATTAAGCCCGAACTCCCGCAAAACAACCGCCTCCAGCTCCTCGAGGATCAGCGGTTTATGAATAAAACCCAATGCACCCAACAACACAGATTCTTTTACAATCTCCTGGTCATCCAGGGCGGAAACCATGATAACCTTGACCTCAGCATTTCTCCGGCGGAGCTCACGCAGCACCTCCATACCCGAGATCCCTGTGCCCATGCGCACATCCAGCAGAACCAGATCAGGCTTGTTTTTCTCAACCAGATCCAGGCCTTCCGCTCCTCCGGCGGCTATTACCACATCAATCCCGCGTTTTTGAAAATAATTACGCGCAAACTCACGCACATCAAGCTCGTCATCCACAATCAATAATTTTGGCATGAAGTAATTATATTACAAAGCCTGTATTTTCAACAGCTTTTGTGAAAAAAAAAGAAACCCCCCAGGAAAGGCCTGGAGGGTTTCTTAATATATAATAA
>JAZDPD010000269.1:0-16265 GCA_043798045.1 Candidatus Omnitrophota bacterium
CCAGTAGCGTTACTCAACTTTTCTCTCACAATATAGATGTTGACCATGTTAACAACATTGAGCTTAAAAAAATATCAGGCGCGGAACGAATATTTACAATGGCTAGTCGTGGGCCAGCCAAACTGGTAGCCCAATTACAACGCGGCTGTTTATCACCAGAAAGACTTATGATGGCACGGCGTATATTATGCCAACAGAAGATATTACCTCGAATGTGGTTGATATCATTTATAACCTTGCGCAGAAACATTCATGTGTTTTTCCTGTTCCAGAAGATTGGTGTGAGCTTTTCAGGAAATATCCTTTTAACATCACCTGGGATGAAGGTGATTCGGATTATGTGTATAACATAGACAAGATTGCAACATTTAAAGGACAAGCACTGCATAATAAAAAGAATCTCCTGAATCAGTTTATGTCACTTTACACACCTTCTGCAAAGCCACTGACGCATGCGCTTATGGCCGATGCCCGTCATATCCTTGATGTTTGGCAGGAGGACATGGGAGAGGACAGGGAATCTACGGATTATTTCCCCTGTGCCCAGGCCCTGGAGCTTTATGATCAGCTTGTTCTTTGTGGGGGCATTTATTATGTTGATGATGAGCCCGCTGGTTTTATCATTGGAGAAGAAGTTAACAATGATATGTTTGCTCTTCATTTTGCCAAGGGAAAGAGGAAATTCAAAGGAATGTATCAGTACATGTTCAATCATTTTGCAAACCTCCTGCCTACAAAGTATGCTTTTTTAAATTTTGAACAGGATATGGGCAGATTGGCGTTGCGAATTGCCAAAAGTTCTTATCATCCTGATCAAATCCTCAAGAAATTCAGGGTACAGTTTGTTGTTTCTATTTGATAAATAATTAGACAAGCACACACCTCTTTTGTATAATCATCCACCCCTTCTTATATTAATAAGGTTTATTGGAGGTATTTTGTATGACGGAGCAAAAAAAGCACACGCCGGCTGAAACAGAGAATCGTAAGAAAGCGCTGGAATTGGCGTTAACACAGATCGAGAAACAGTTTGGGAAGGGTTCTATCATGAAGCTGGATGGGAATGTCCGGGTGGATGTTGATTCAATCCCGACAGGTTCCCTTGGTCTTGATATTGCATTGGGTATTGGCGGCATCCCGCGTGGACGGGTGATTGAAATATATGGTCCTGAATCATCGGGCAAAACAACGTTGACGCTTAGCATCATCCGTCAGATTCAGAAAAAAGGCGGTACGGCAGCTTTTGTTGACGCTGAACATGCGTTTGATGCATCTTATGCCCAGAAAATCGGCGTAAAACTTGAAGACCTCCTTATTTCTCAGCCGGATACCGGTGAGCAGGCGCTTGAGATCGCTGAAACCCTGGTGCGTTCCAGTGCGGTTGATCTGGTGGTCATTGATTCCGTGGCCGCGTTAACACCCAAGGCCGAAATTGAAGGAGATATGGGTGACAGCCATATGGGGTTGCATGCGCGTTTGATGTCCCAGGCCTTGCGAAAATTGACAGCCGTGACCAGTAAATCAAATACGTGTCTTATTTTTATTAACCAGATCCGCATGAAGATTGGCGTGATGTTTGGTAATCCTGAAACAACAACTGGTGGTAATGCCCTTAAGTTTTATTCTTCGGTACGCATTGACCTGCGTCGTATTGAAACGCTCAAGCGCGGTGATGATGTTATCGGGAACCGTGTCAGGGCAAAAGTCGTTAAGAATAAGGTGGCAGCACCTTTTAAAGAGGCTGAATTTGAGATTCATTTTGATGAAGGTATTTCGTATGCCAGCGATTTGGTTGATTTAGGTTCAAAGTTTAACGTGATTGAGAAGTCCGGCGCTTGGTTTGCCTTTGAAGGTGAGCGTATCGGTCAGGGTCGGGATAATGCACGTAAATATCTGCAGGACAACCCAAAGATGGCCCAGAAGATCGAAAAGCTTATCCTGGAAAAGTCCAAGATTGTGCCTGTGGTTGCCAAGAAAACGGAATAATGCGGTCTGATCAGGATATTGAACACCAGAAGGCGAAGAGTTACGCTCTTCGCCTTCTGAAATTAAGGCCGCGCAGCACTTTGGAGTTGCGCCAGAAATTAAGCCTTAAAGGTTATGATGCGTTAGCCGATGATATCGTCGAAGAGTTGACGCGCCTGAAGTTCCTTGATGATGAGGCTTTTGCCAAGGCCTGGCTGCAATACCGTCTGAATAAACCCATGGGTTACAGGCGTATAGCCCATGAGCTTGCGGATAAGGGCATCCCGAAAGAACTTGTTAGAAGTCATTGGGATATTATAAAAGAGAATTATGATGAGCTGGATGTGATACGGTCATTGGCTCAAGCGCGCTGTAGAAAATACATTAACATTGATCCGCTGAAACAGAAGAAACGGGTGATGGATTATCTTATCCGACGTGGCTTTCAGCTGGATATTATCATGAAAGTGATCAGAGAGTTATGACGGGGCATGAAATCCGCAGCAAGTATCTGGAATTTTTTAAATCCAAGGGACATAAAGTGATCGCCAGCGATTCCCTGGTCCCCAAAGATGATCCGACGGTTCTTTTCACCACAGCCGGCATGCAACAATTTAAACTTCAGTTCATGGGGCATATTACGGATTTCACACGTGCAACCACATCCCAAAAATGCCTGCGAACGGATGATTTGACAGAAGTTGGTGTAACGGACTTTCACCATACGATGTTTGAAATGCTGGGGAATTTTTCTTTCGGCGACTATTTCAAACGTGAAGCCATAACCTGGGGGTGGGAATTCCTGACGAGGGTCATGGCTATTCCAGCGGAGAAACTTTGGGTTTCTGTCAATCAAGATGATGATGAAGCCTATCAAATATGGCTTAACGAGGTTAAGTTACCCGCAGAGCGTATCGTTAAATTAGGTGACAAGTCGAATTTCTGGCCGTCAAATGCGCGCGTGAACGGCCCAAATGGCCCGTGCGGACCATGTTCGGAAATCTTTTTTGACTGGGGATTTAATAACTGCAAGAATCCCGATTGTAATCCGGATTGTAATTGCGGGCGTTTTTGTGAAATATGGAACCTTGTTTTCACACAATATAACCGTAAGGATGGCGGTGTTCTTGAACCTTTGCCGGCCAAAAATATTGATACTGGCATGGGGCTGGAACGCTTGACAGCGGTTATGCAGGGAAAACATAATAATTTTGAATCGGATCTTTTTACGCCGATCATGACAGTTATTACACAAACACTTGCTGCAGAAGACGTGAATATTCCTTTACGTGAAACACGTATCATCACGGATCACGCCAGGGCCGTTACCTTTGGTCTTAATGACGGCGTAGTGCCTTCCAATGAAGGCCGCGGGTATGTCATGCGCAAACTCATTGTTGATATGACCAATATCCTTCTCCAAGCCGGAATCAAGAAACCTTTAGTGCATACATTTATCCCGGCAGTTGTTGATGTGATGAAAGGACCTTATCCCGAACTTGTCGGGAAGCAGAAAGATATTGCTGAGACGGTCAAGCGTGTCGAAGAAGCAGTCATTAAAGTGAATGGCGAGAAAGTGCCTGAATTTATTTCAGAACTAGAACGTCTTAAAGCCTCCGGCATGGCTATTCCGGAGAAATTAGGCGAAATCATGTTTCGTTACCGTGACACCTACGGTTTGCCGCTGAGCTTAATTGAATCTAAAGTGGGTGATCATTTCGGCCGGGATATTGCCGTCCCGGCTTATGCTGTTGCCGAGAAATTAATGGAGCAGCAAAAGGAGCGCTCCCGTGCCGGCAGTAAGATGCAGGGCGATGTTTTCTTGTCTGGCAACGTGGATGTTAAAGGTATTGCTAAAACTATTTTCATTGGGTATGCACAACCTGCTTGCGAAGCTGTTATTCTGAAACTTTTTGTGAATGGACAGGCTGTGGCTGAAGCCAATGAAGGCGACTTAGTCACTATTGTTCTGGACAAGACTCCTTTTTATGCAGAGCAGGGCGGCCAATGTGCTGATATTGGTGTTATTGCCGGTAAGACAGGGGCTGTCGAAATTACCGATACACAAAAAATGACCGATGTTTATACCCATAACGGTTCTGTTATTAAAGGCACAGTGAAGGTCAATGATAACGTGAAAGCATCCATCGACGGTGAACAGCGCATGGCGGTTGCTCGCAATCATTCAGCCACGCATTTATTACAAGCTTCTTTGCGAATTGTCTTGGGCGAACACGTTAAGCAGCAGGGATCCCTGGTGGATGCTTTGCGGCTGCGTTTTGATTTTACACATCCCAAGGGTGTTAGCCGGGATGAACTTGATAAAATAGAAGATGCTGTCAATTCATTCATCCGCGCGTGTGAAATTGTTTCCAAGAATGAAATGACGCTTGAAGAAGCCAAGGAAAGTGGTGCCTTGGCTTTTTTTGCCGAAAAATACGGCGAGAAAGTTCGCGTTATCGGCATTGGGGATATTTCCAAGGAATTTTGCGGCGGAACTCATTTGGATTCAACAGGGCAAATAGGCCTGTTCAAGATTATTTCAGAAGGCGCGGTGGCTCAGGGTATCCGTCGCATTGAGGCCGTTACCGGTGTTGGTGCTCTTAACCAGGTTCGTAGCCGTGAGAAGTTGATCGAAAAAGCCGCTTTGGCACTTAAAGCATCGCCGGATGATCTTGTCTTGCGCGTTGAACAACAGGCCAAACGCATCAAGGAACTTCAAAAAGAAGTCAGTGCTCTGAATTTTGATCTCATCCGGTTTGAATTGGACGAAATCATTGCCAAAGCCGAAACAATTAAAGATGTTTGTTGTGTGGCGCATGTGTTCAAGGATGTTGATATGGATACGTTAAGGCGCGTTTCGGACCTGGTCAAACAAAAATGTCCGACATCCGTCCAAATCCTGGGGGCGGCCAATGGGGTGAATGAAGCCGCCCTTCTGGTGACCGTTTCCGATGATCTGGTCTTACGTCAGATTAACGCAGGGAAGATCATTCAGAAACTTGCGCCTATGATTGATGGTTCCGGTGGCGGAAGACCCAACATGGCCCAGGCAGGCGGCAGGGCTCCGGATAAGCTTACAGCAACAATCGAACAGGCAAAGTCCCTGGTCAAAGGGTTAATTTTATGAAACTTCTCAAACTCAACAGTAAAAACCTTGAACAGCTCTACGCGCGCAATTTCTTTTACCGTCGTAAAAGTGTGGTTGATAAGGTTGCCAGGATCGTGGAAGACGTGCGTGCTCATGGGGATGAAGCTGTCATCAAGTATACCAAACGTTTTGACCAGGTGACCCTGACGGCCAAAGACCTACGTGTGGCCGAGAGTGAAATCAGCGGTGCATTCCAGAATATCAAACCGGAATTCATTGCAACGCTTAAACTGGTCATCAATAATGTCACGACCTTTTACCGCAGCCAGATCAAGAAGCCCTGTTGTGTCAAAAGTGATGAAGGCATTCTTTTAAAAGAAGAGTTTCGCCCGATTGATACGGTTGGTGTTTACATTCCCGCCGGAACAGCGCCTTTGGTATCTTCGGTGTACATGACGGTAATTCCGGCCAAGATCGCCGGTGTCAAACGCATTGTTATCGTCACACCCCCGGGCAAGGATGGCCGTGTTAATCCGCATATTCTGGCAGTTGCCAATCTTTTGAATGTGAATGAAGTTTATAAGATTGGCGGGGCACAGGCTATCGCGGCCTTGGCTTTCGGGACAAAAACGATCAACCGGGTTGATAAGATCGTTGGCCCCGGCAATGCCTACGTGACAGAAGCCAAACGTCAGCTTTTTGGTTTTGTCGATATTGATATGCTGGCAGGTCCTACGGAGCTCGTGGTCATTGCCAATCGCCACAGTAATCCGGATTTCGTTGTGGCCGACTTTGAATCGCAAGTGGAACATGCTGGCGGGATATCCATTTTGATCTCAACATCAAAACAGTTGATCAAACAGGTGAAGGGACGTGTTCAGGGCGGGTATGTGATTTATGCCAAGAATATGGAAGAGGCTTGCGATATTGCCAACAGGATTGCACCGGAACATTTACAGATACTCACTACAAATCCGACAAGTGTTGCGAAAATGATCCGGCATGCCGGTGCTATTTTCCTGGGGCCTTACAGCCCGACACCTTTGGGTGATTACATGGCCGGGCCAAGTCATGTGTTGCCGACTTTGGGGACAGCAAAGTTTTCTTCAGGGCTGAGCCTTTCGAGCTTCATGAAAACAAGTCATATCATTTCATATTCCAAGAAAGCCCTTGAGAAAGTACGCGAACCGCTGGAGCGCATTGCACAGATTGAAGGTCTTGTTAAACACGCTGAATCAGTCAACGTTAGGTTCAAATAACACGGAGATTCTTTAAATGTCTACACGAACAGCCATTGTTGAACGTAAAAGCAAGGAAACACATATCAAGGCCCATTTGAACATCGATGGGCGCGGCGACCGCACGGAGATCAAGACTGGGATCGCATTCCTGGACCACATGATTGAATTGTTTTCTTTTCACGGGCTTTTTGATCTTGAACTTGAGGTTGTGGCTTCAGATACAGCCATTGACATCCATCATACCAATGAAGATATTGGCATTGTCCTGGGTAAGGTTTTCAAACAGGCCTTAGCCGAAAAATCCGGCATACGCCGGTTTGGCTGCGCGGGAGCCCCCATGGAGTCAACTGTCGCGCGCGCTATCATTGATATCAGCGGACGCGGGTATTTTAAATTGAACGTCGAGGATGATAAGGTTGTTCCGGTCAAGAACAAAGAAGAGTATTCGTTGACTTATCTGGAACATTTCATGGAATCTTTTGCGCATGCCCTTGGCGCCACGCTTAGCATCACCATCCAGAATGTTTCCGATGATGTGCATACCAATGTTGAAGCTGTTTTCAAGTCTTTAGGGCTGGCACTGGATCAGGCAACACAGATAGACCCTCGGCGGGAAGGTATTATCCCGTCGACAAAAGGAATTATTGACTGATGATAGCGGTTATTGATTATGGTATGGGCAATTTGCGCAGCGTTCAGAAGGCCCTGGAACATACAGGCGCCAAAGCCATTATTACTGCCTCCAAAGAAATGATCCTGGCGGCGGACAAGCTTGTCTTGCCTGGAGTTGGTGCCATGAAGCCTGCGATGGATCGATTGCAGGAGCTGGGGCTTATTGCCCCTTTGAAGGAATTTATTGCGGACGGCAAACCTTTTCTGGGGATTTGCCTTGGTTATCAATTATTATTTGATTCAAGTACTGAAGGCGGACAGGTCAAGGGGCTGGGCATTTTGCCAGGGACTGTTGAACGATTTCCCTCAACGGTCAAGGTGCCACAAATGGGCTGGAATCAGTTGTCCAATATTCAAAGGAACAGCCTGATGTTCAAAGATGTTCAGGAGGGTGAATTTGTGTATTTTTGCCATTCTTTCTATGTTAAGCCCCAAGATCGTGCGATAACAGCAACAACAACAGATTATGGCATTTCCTATGCTTCTTCCGTTTGTTCGGACAATATATGGGGCGTTCAGTTTCATCCTGAAAAAAGCCAGGCGGTTGGTTTAAAGTTACTGGAGAACTTTGGCTCATGCTGATCCTTCCAGCCATTGATCTTAAAGACGGAAAAGTTGTCCGATTATTTAAAGGACAATTTGACAAAGTCAGTGAATATGCATCCGACCCTTTGGGTATGGCCAAGCGTTGGGAAGATATGGGCGCTCCTTATTTGCACGTCGTTGATCTTGACGGGGCCCAAACAGGTGAGCGCCGCAATCAAACGGTTATCAAGCAAATAGCCCGGGAATTGAAAATTCCGGTTGAGACCGGAGGGGGTATCCGCAGCCGTGAGGTTGTTGATGATTACCTGAATGCCGGCATTGATCGTGTTATTCTTGGCACAAAAGTTGTTGATGACCGGGCTTTTCTGGCAGATCTGCTGAAAGCGTGGCGGGAACGCATTGCGGTCAGTCTTGACTGTTCCAACGGTTTTGTAGCGCAGCGCGGCTGGGTTGAAACTTCGTCGGTCAAAGGGACTGATTTGGCCCGTGAATTTGTGGGCATGGGCCTTAAATACATTATTTATACTGATATTGCGCGTGACGGGACCCTGGAAGGTCCCAACATTTCTGGTCTTAAAGAAATGCTGGATGTCGGGCAAGTTTCTGTTATTGCTTCCGGCGGGATTAGCAAAGCCGATGATATCCGTGCCTTGCTGGCGCTGAAGAACAAAAATTTATTTGGTGTGATCACGGGCAAAGCTATTTATGAAGGTGTGCTGGACCTTAAAGAAGCCCTGGATTTATGTCAGAACGGGGGGTGTCTATGCTGACCAAGCGCATTATCCCTTGTTTGGACGTTAAGGACGGCCGTGTTGTTAAAGGTGTTAATTTTGTGAATTTACGTGACGCGGGGGATCCGGTGGAAGTGGCCAGGATCTATGATAAAGCACGTGCGGATGAGCTTGTTTTTCTGGATATTACGGCCAGTCATGAAGGACGAAAAACATTTCTGGATGTTGTCAAACGCACCGCTGAAGAAATCTTTATGCCTTTGACTGTTGGTGGTGGCATTAATGCTATTGAAGATATACGTATTCTTCTTAATGCCGGTGCCGATAAAACATCGATCAATACGGCGGCTGTAAAAAATCCTGATCTTATCCGTGAAGCATCCGAACGTTTCGGAAGCCAGTGTATTGTAGTAGCCATTGATGCGCGTAAAACATCTGATGGCTGGAAAGTCTTTACGCATGGCGGACGGCACCAGATGAATCTTGATGCCATTGATTGGGCAAGGCAAGTTCAACGCTTGGGCGCAGGGGAGATTCTTTTAACCAGCATGGATGCAGACGGGACTAAAGATGGTTTTGACCTCCCTCTGACAAAAGCAGTGGCTGATGCCGTGAATATCCCCGTTATCGCCTCCGGTGGAGCAGGCCGGATGGATCATTTTGTTGATGTTTTCAAAACAGGGGCTGATGCAGGTTTGGCCGCATCGATCTTTCATTATGGTGAAATACAAATTCAGGATGTTAAGCGGTATTTACAGACAAAAGGTGTTGGCGTGAGGCTATGAACCAGGTTACTCTAAAAGATTTTTTAAAATACGCGAAACAAGGCAACCTTGTGCCTGTTTTTCAGGAGATTTACGGCGATCTTGAAACCCCTGTTGCTGCTTATATGAAATTAGCGGCGAAGTCAAAGTACTCCTTTCTCCTGGAATCTGTTGAAGGCGGAGAAAAGTTGGCACGGTATTCCTTTCTGTCCAATGATCCTGAACTTGTTTTTAAAACCAAGGGTCATCAGGCTGAAATCATCCATTTTGGTCCGAAATCATCCCGCATCGAGAAACACACCTTTGAACGTTCACCGCTTGAATTGGTAAGAAAGTTGATAACTCATTATAAATTTGTTAATATAGCCGGACTTCCGCGATTTTGCGGCGGGCTTGTCGGGTATCTAAGCTATGATACCGTCAGGTTCTTTGAGAAAATTCCCAGCAAGAAACCGGATGATTTAAAGTTGCCGGATATTGTTTTAATGATGGCCAAGGATGTTGTTATTTTTGATCATTTGCATCATACGATCAAGGTGGTGGCCTGTGTTGATGTTGATCCGAATGATACCCGGGTTATTCTCGAGAAAAAATACAATGCGGCTATAAAGAAAATTAATATTTTGATCAGGAAGATTTCAACACCCCTGCGTATTCAAAAAAAACGTTTTGTTCCAGCCAGGATGCCCTTAAAGTCCAATACTTCACCCAAGGCTTATGCCAGCATGGTGACCAGGGCCAAAGAAGAAATTCTCGCTGGAGAGATCATCCAGGTGGTTCTTTCCCAACGTTTCGAAGCTGACATTAAAGCATCTGCCGTGTCTGTATATCGTACCTTGAGAACGCTTAATCCTTCGCCTTATATGTATCTTTTGAATTTGAACGGTGTTTCCATTGTCGGTTCCTCGCCAGAACTTCTGGTCAGATGCGAAGAGGGTGTTGTTTCAACAAGGCCTATTGCCGGTACACGGCCACGCGGGAAGACGCCGGCTGAAGATGAAATTATGGCCAAGGAGCTTCTGTCTGATCCGAAAGAAATTGCCGAACATGTCATGCTGGTGGATCTCGGGCGCAATGACCTTGGGCGTGTGTGTCAGCAGGGAACGGTTAAAGTCACGGACCTTATGTCGGTTGAACGTTATTCGCATGTGATGCACATTTCATCGAATGTTCAGGGGAAATTGGCACCTGGACAGGATGCATTATCAGCGCTTGAAGCAACTTTTCCGGCGGGGACGCTCTCGGGAGCTCCTAAAATTCGCGCCATGCAGATCATTGAGGATCTGGAGCCGGTTCAACGCGGTCCCTATGGCGGATGCATCGGATATATAAGTTTCTCGCAAGATTTGGATACTTGTATTACAATACGCACCATTGTTATCAAAGGACGTAAAGCTTATGTTCAGGCTGGAGCCGGCATTGTGGCCGATTCTGACCCGGCATCTGAATACACAGAAACAGTCAACAAAGCAAAAGCGCAGATCAGGGCTTTGGAATTAGCTCATTGGCGCTAAGCAAAAACGAAAGAAGAAAGGAAACACGAGCAATGGAAGTTAAGATTAGGATGCAACGCGCAGGAGATCCTGCCCAAAAGAATTACAATTGGCGTATAGTTGCCATCAGCAAGAGCGCTGCCCGCGATGGCCGTGTACTTGAGATCCTTGGTCATTACGATCCGTCCAAGAAACCGGCGGTTTATAAGATGGATGCGGCCAAGGTTGAAAAGTGGGTCAAGAATGGTGCCCAGATGTCGGACACGGTTCGCACACTTTACAACAAGACTAAAAAACAGAAATAACCCGAAAGGTTCATTTGTATGCAGCCTCAAGCACCATTTTATGTTCAACTGATCCCTATGGTACTTATTTTCGGGATATTCTATTTTCTTGTTATCCGTCCCGAGAAGAAGAAGCAAAAAGATCATTTGGAAATGGTCAAGAACCTTCAGAAGAATGATGATGTTGTCACTTCAAGCGGTATCCATGGTGTTGTTGTCAATATCAAGGAAACGACAGTTGTCCTGCGTCTGGATGAAAATGTACGCGTTGAATTTGATAAAGAAGCGATTATTGTGGTTAAAAAGAAAAGCGTATAAACCAATAACTTTCTAATAATTAAAGGGAACCCATGAGTAAGAATCTCCGCACCCGATTTTTGATCATTCTTGGTGTTATTCTGGCGTGTGTCGCTTTTGTATGGCCGATCAACAAGCGCATCAACCTTGGCCTTGACCTTAAGGGAGGCATGCATTTGATCCTTAAGGTTGATACATCCAAACTGGCAGAAAAAGCTAAAGATGATGCTGTTTTAAGGGCCATGGAAATCCTGCGTAACCGCATTGACAGCATGGGTGTGGGAGAAACGGCTATTCAACGGCAGGGTATTGACCAGATACTTGTTCAGTTGCCGGGTGTTACTGATCGTGAAAAAGCCGTGGATATGGTCAAACGTGTGGCTCACCTTGAATTCAAACTGGTCGAAAACGACCCTGTTAAATTAAAAGATGCTCTTACCGGAAAAGTTCCGGATGGATTTGAATTGAAATATGCCAAAGGCGACCAGAAAGAAGCTGTTTTGATCCAGTCGCAGGCGGTGCTTCAGGGGGATGCTATTTCTGATGCTCGTGTTGATTTTGATTCGTCATCCATGCTTCCTAAAATTTCGCTGACATTTAATTCAAAAGGGACGAAAAGCTTTGCTGACCTGACAACACAAAATGTGGGGGAAAGGTTGGCTATTGTTTTGGACGGGGAGGTTCTTTCCGCTCCCAATATTCGTGAAGGCATTTTAACAGGAACAGCTGAAATCACCGGGCAATTCAATTTTGATGAGGCATCGGTTTTGGCGCTGGCCTTGCGTTCAGGGTCGTTGCCTGTTCCCATGAGCATTGAAGAAGAGCGTACCATTGGGCCTCTTTTGGGCAAAGATTCCATTGAAGCCGGTCTTCGCGCAACACTTTTTGGGGTTATCTTTGTTTTTGGTTTCATGATCGTTTACTATTGGGTGGGCGGCATGATTGCTTCTTTTGCGTTATTGCTTAACCTTGGGTTGATCCTGGGGATCATGGGTTTTATTAATGTCATGCTGCCTTATTCTCAGGTCACATTAACGTTGCCGGGTATTGCGGGTATCGTCTTGACACTGGGGATGGCTGTTGATGCCAACGTTCTTATTAATGAACGTATCCGGGAAGAACTTGAAAACGGGCGTACATTGGCGGCGGCCATTGAAAGCGGTTACGAGCGCGCGTTCTCAGCCATTCTTGATTCAAACTTAACAACGATCATTGCCGCGATTTTATTGTTCCAGTTTGGTTCAGGGCCTATTAAAGGTTTTGCCATAACCTTGACGATCGGTCTTGTGGCCAGCTTGTTTACAGCGGTATATGTTTCACGCACGCTATTTATGTGGCTTCTGGAATCTCACGCGATTAAACAGCTTCATATGATGCGAATTTTCAAAAAGACAAACTTCAATTTCATGAAGCTGATGTATGTCTTTTGTGCTTTGTCGGTTATTGTTACTATTGCCGGTATTACGACGATCATTTTAAAGAAAGACACGGCTTATGGCATCGATTTTGCCGGTGGGCAGGTACAGGAGTATCGTTTTGCCAAGCCTGTCTCAACGGAAAGCATTCGGATGGCCTTAAAAGAGGGTGGGATTAAAGATGCTGTTATTCAGCAGTTTGATAAAACTCCTGAAACTGTGATCATCCGAACCAGTGATGATACGGCATCAAGTGTAGCGGCTGTTTTCAAGAAAGACATCAGCAACAACACTTTTGATATTCTGCGTGTTGAGAAAGTCGGGCCTGTTGTCGGTAAAGCACTGCGGGAGCGTGCGCTATGGGCTATTTTATTGGCACTCGGCGGTATTCTGCTTTATGTTGGTATCAGGTTCAAGAATTTCGGCTTTGCCATTGCCGGTGTTGTTGCACTTTTGCATGATATCATTGTGGCGCTTGGGCTTTCTGTTATGGCGGGCCGCCAAATAGATCTGCTTGTAGTGACAGCGCTGTTAACCATCGCGGGTTATTCGGTTAATGACACCATTATCATCTATGACCGAGTCCGTGAGAACATGACAAAACCAGCGAACAAGAAATTATCTCTTGCTGAAGTGATCAATCTGAGCATCAACCAGACACTGGGACGTACGATTCTGTCAACGTCTGTCACACTGTTGGTTGTTTTAGCCCTGTTTTGTTTTGGCGGGGAAGTGCTTAATACGTTTTCGTTAATATTGATCATAGGTTTTATTTGCGGCGTGTATTCAACCATGTATATTGTTACACCGCTGGTGTTGGCTTGTCAGAAGAAGTGGTCCATCATTAAATAATTGATTCACTCGAAACCCCTGATTTCTATAAGGCTTTGCCTTGGTGAGATCAGGGGTTTCGTGCATTTTGGCTCAAACGTAACTGCATTTCTTTGATCCCCGGCTATTTTTGGATGGGAATATTCATGTTTAAATCACTTAAATATTTCATTGCGCAAACAATCAGTCTTGATGTATTGATCCGTGATCTTTCCACGTTTGGATATGTTCGCACCAAAACTGCCCTTCAATCCGGTGAGTTTGCTGTGCGTGGCGGTATTGTTGATATTTTCCCTGTCAATTTTGATGCGCCTATTCGCATGGACCTTGATGAGGATTTGATCAGGAATATTTATACCTTCAACCTGTTATCCGGGAAGAATATATGGGAACATAAAGCTGTTATTCTTTTGCCGGTACGCTCCAAGGGTCATAAGGGTGCATTTACAGCAGATATGCCGCTCAATAATTTTGTTGATATTGAGAAAGGCGATTATGTTGTTCACAATGTTCATGGTATTGGAAAATTCCTTGGTATCAAAGATCTTGAGATTGATGCTGGGAATCTGGAACATTTTGTCATTGAGTATGCGGGTGGCGATAAACTTTTTGTTCCGCGGCATGACCTTCATCTTGTACAGAAATATATCAGTTTCACCAAACGCCCGCCCAGGCTGTTTAAATTAGGAAGTCGTGAATGGGAGGGTGTGAAAAAGCAGATTGAGAAACGTCTCCAGCGGTTAGCCGCTGAGTTATTACATGTCCAGGCTGTGCGTCAAAGCCTGACTGGTTTTTCTTTTTCTCAAGATACTCCCTGGCAAAAAGAATTTGAAACAAAGTTCCCTTTTCAGGAAACTCCGGATCAGACAAAGTCTACCCTTGAGGTTAAAGCTGATATGGAAGCGGTTCTTCCCATGGACAGGCTGTTATGCGGGGATGTTGGCTATGGAAAAACAGAAGTGGCCATGCGCGCGGCGTTTAAAGCTGTGATGGGTGGCAAACAAGTTGCCATTCTTGTTCCTACGACTGTTTTGGCAGAACAACATTATTTTAATTTTACCCGGAGGATGCAGGATTTTCCTGTTCGTATCGGAATGGTCTCGAGATTTCGTACAAGAAAAGAGCAGGACGCAATTATACGTGACACAAAAGAAGGGAAAGTTGATATACTGATAGGAACGCACAGGCTTCTGTCAAAAGATGTCTTTTTTAAAGATTTAGGTCTGATCGTTATTGATGAAGAGCAGCGTTTCGGCGTTACTGCCAAAGAACGTTTAAAACATATGAAACTCTTGGCAGATGTTTTGACGCTCACGGCCACCCCGATCCCGCGAACGCTTTATATGGCCATGGCCGGTTGCCGGGATATGTCTGTTATATCAACTCCGCCGCAGAACAGGATACCTGTGGCCACGCACATGATTCATTTGGATGAAGAACTTATTGCTGAAGCCATCAAACGCGAACTCCATCGAGGTGGACAGGTTTTTTTTCTGCATAATCATGTTGAAGACATCATGCCCATTGCCCAGGTGATCCAACGTCTTGTGCCGCGGATAAAGCTCGCGGTCGGGCATGGGCAAATGCCACCGCGTGAACTGGAATCTGTTATGTTGAAATTTCTCAAGGGCGAGATTGATTGTTTGGTATGTACCACTATAATAGAATCAGGTATAGATATCCCCAATGCCAATACATTGATTGTAAATCGCGCAGACCGGTTCGGTCTTGCCGACCTTCATCAATTGCGCGGTCGTGTAGGACGAATGGATGTGAAAGCTTATGCGTATTTTATTGTACCGGAAAAGGGAATGCTTTCTGGTGTAGCCAGACAACGCTTGCAAGCGCTTGAGAAATTCACTGATTTGGGGGCCGGATTTAATATTGCGTTTGAGGACCTTCAGATCCGTGGTGCGGGGAATATTCTGGGTGAACAGCAGCATGGTTATATTTCATCGGTTGGTTTTGACCTTTATTGCCGTATGCTGAAAGAATCAATTGAGAATATCAAGACAGAAAACAAAAAGGAGTTAAAGAATGCCGCGGAAGTTACTGGTAAGCATTTTGTGCATGATAAGCGTTAGCTTTCCTGTTACGCTTTTATCATCATCGGCATGGGCTTTTGAAGACGGGATCGTTGCTGTTGTGGATGATAATGTTATAACGGCCAAAGACCTGCAGGATTATTTACGGGGTATTTATGCGCAATTGCGCATTGAAAACCGCAGCGATCAGGAAATTAAAGAGGTGATGGATGAGTATCAATCCAAAGGTATCAATCAGCTTGTCGAGGACCGGCTGATCCTGGCGGAAGCCAAACGTCAGGGCATGGTGATCCGTTCCGGTGCTGTGGAAGAACGTATGACAGAGATCAAGAATAAATATGCCTCCATGGACCAACTTCTGGCTGAAATCAATAAAGAAGGCGTAACCCTATCTGAAATTCGTCGAAAGATCGAGGATCAATTCAAGGCAAGATATACGGTGACCAAGGAGGTTCGTGATAAAGTTTATGTCAACCCTCAGGAAGTTACCGAATACTATAATGCACATATCAACGATTACACTCGTCGTTCACGTGTTTATGTTCAGTCGGTTTTTGTCAAGTCAGATGCTGATCCAACGGCTGCCAGGGACAAGATTCAAACAGCTCTTGATAAAATCAATGCCGGCCAGGATTTTTCCGAGGTTAGCGGGCAATATTCTGAACTTCCCAGCATCGGGGAAGTTTATGACGACAGCCTTAGTCCTGAATTCAGGAAAAAGATTGATCTTATGTGGGTGGGGCAGGTGTCCGATATTATTACGGTTCCCGGTGGGTTTTATATCCTTAAACTGACAGGGCGTACACCGGACGTTGCCCCTTCGCTCAATGAAGTCAAAAATGAAATTTATCAAAAACTGTTTGAGATCAAGTTCAAAACTCAGTTTAACG
>JAZDPD010000002.1:0-4668 GCA_043798045.1 Candidatus Omnitrophota bacterium
CAGCACCGCTGTTGCAAAAGAACATCTTCCCGTCAAATGAGTAACGGATGATTTCACGCGCCAGTTTGGCCTGGTTGACCGCAAAGAAATTATTAGGCAAATGAATAAGCTTGGACACCTGGTCACGCACCGCGGCCATAACCTTCGGATGGCAATGCCCGACATTGGAAACGCCCCAGCCCGGGAAGAAATCAAGATATTTCTTTCCGTCCATATCCGTCAGAACACTCCCCTTGCCTTTGACAAATATCACAGGCAATCGGGTGTATGTTGGAAAAATATAACGATCGTAATTATTAAAGACGTCTTTTTTTGTCATAATATTAAGTAGCTTTTGTAAGCCGCTCATCCTGTATGATCTGTGTCCCGACACCAGTATCCGTGAAGATTTCCAATAAAAGCGCACGGTCCATACGGGCATCAATGATATGGGCTTTCGGTATCCCGGAAGAAAGTGCCTCCATGCAGGAATCAACTTTGGGGATCATCCCACCGGAGATGATGCCGTCCTTCTTCAATTGATCAACATCAGACCTGGTTAATGTCGAATAGAGTGTCGCAGGATCTTTCGGGTCCTTCATAACACCTGGCACATTCGTCAATAAAACAAATTTCTCGGCTCGCATTGACGAAGCAATCGCGCTGGCGACTTCATCCGCATTCACATTATGCGGCTGGCGATCAGTACTGATTCCCAACGGAGCAACGACTGTGATCCTCCCCTGGCGCAAATGGCGCGCCAAAACCTTCAATTCGATATTGGTAATCGTTCCAACAAAACCCAGGTCACGGTCTGCTTCCTTCTTTTCAACCATAACAATATTCTCATGACCCTTCAGCCCTGTCACATCGCCTTTCAATAACCGCAATTCCCGTACAATCTGGGTGTTGATTTCATCAAGCTCCTTGATAACAACATCCAGCGTTTTCTCATCCGTAACACGAATCCCATGATGAAATTCAGGTTCAATCCCCAATTCCTTAAGGCGACTTGAAATATTAGGTCCTCCCCCATGCACCAGAATAATGCGGATACCGACATAACTTAAGAAAACAATGTCTTCAAGAACTCGATGCCGGATAACATCATCATGCAGGACACTTCCACCATACTTGATCACAAAAGTCTTGCGGCGGTATTTGTCGATATAAGGGATAGCCTCGACAAGAACGCTGGCTTTCTTAATTATATTTTCCATTGATATCAATATATTGATGGGTTAAGTCACATGAATAAACCATAGCCTCAGCCGTCCCCAGCCCGAGGTCTACATTAATATAAATCATATTCTTTTTAACGGAGAAATCAATCTTCAGCGACTGTTCCGTTACACGTGAAAAACCGCATGCACCCACCGCGGCCGCAACACGGCCCCAGTTAGGATTGTCGGTATAATCCGCCGTCTTAACAAGATTGGAATTAGCGACCTTCATCGCCGCATCCCGCGCCTGCTTGAAATTCTTGGCTCCAGTCACCTTGATCTCGAAGAATTTGGATGCCCCTTCGCCATCAAGAACAATATCACGGGCCAGTTTAACGCAAACCTCTTTTAATGCCTCAACAAAAACCTGATAATCATGGCCTTTGCCCGCAATAAGCCTGTTCCCCGCCAGGCCGTTGGCCATGAGCGAAACCATATCATTGGTACTCATGCAGCCATCCACCGTGATCGCATTGAAAGAAACTTCAACGGCTTCTTTCAAAGCGTCCTTTAACATGGCTGATGTCATGGAACAATCTGTCGTAACTGCCGCCAGCATAGTTGCCATATTAGGCTCAATCATACCTGAACCTTTGGCGCAAGCACCCAGCGTTACAACCTTGCCGCTGATCTCAACTTGAACAGCAATTTGCTTGTCCATGGTATCCGTTGTCATGATCGCCTTGGCAAAGTTCACACCGCGTTTATCGCTCATCCCTTTAACAAGGGCCGGCAAGGCTTCCTTGATTTTTTCATACGGGAACGGTCGCCCAATAATACCCGTCGACATAACGAAGATCTCGTTCATTTTGGCACCAACCAGCCCCGCTACAAGTTCGGTCATTTTCCTGGCATACATCAAACCATACTCACCCGTAAAACAATTGGCATTACCGCTGTTGGCGATCAAAGCCTTTATCTTGCCACCTTTGATGTTTTTCTGGCACACCACAATAGGCGCCGCCTTGACCGAGTTAATCGTAAAAACAGCCGCCGCGTTGCAGAGCACATCAGATGCAACAATCCCAAGATCCGGCTTGCCGGATTTCTTGATTCCCGCCCAAAACCCATTCGCTTTAAACCCTTTCGGCGATGTTACGCCACCCTTAAAAATCTTCATAGCAATCCTTCAGTCTCCTTAAAACCGTACATAATATTCATATTCTGCACGGCCTGTCCAGCCGCACCTTTCACAAGATTATCAATGGCACTGGTGATAACAACAGTCTTGCCATCCTTGCTCACCACCAAACCTATATCACAAAAGTTTGTCCTTACCACATGGCGCAATTCGGGTTGTTGCCCGGCAGGCAAAACACGAACAAAAGTTTCTGTCTTGTAAAACTTCGTGTACACTTCCTGCAAATGCAATGGATCAACCTTCGTGTTCAGGCGCACATAAATAGTCTCCAATATCCCAGAATCGATCGGCAACAAATGCGGAACAAAGGTCACATCAACTGTTTTACCCGCCATAAGCGAAGCATACGCCTCAATTTCAGGAGAATGCTGATGGTCAAGTACGCGGTAAGCCTTGAAATTCTCGTTCACAAAACAAAACATGAACCCTTCCGCCACTTTGCGTCCAGCACCAGAAACACCAGACTTGGCATCAATGGCCAATGATGCCACTTTTTTGGGAAAGATTGAAACCAAAGGCGCCAGCGCCAAAAGAGCAGCCGTCGGATAACAACCTGGATTTGACAGAAAACGCGTTTTTCTAATCTTTGAACGGAAAATTTCAGAAAGCCCATAAACAGCTTTCAACAAATTCTTCGCATCCTTATGCTTGGCATGGTACCACTTTTCATACAAAGCTACGTCTTTAAAGCGGTAATCCCCACTCAAATCAATCACTTTCTTGCCGGCTTTAAGAAGCGTTGGCACCACATTCATTGACTCCGTATGCGGTAGCGCAAGAAAAACAAGATCACAAGCATCAATCGCATCATCTGAGTCATACTTACTACACACCAGGCCTGTCCGATTCTTAAATTCAGGCCATATCGCATCAACACGACCTGTTGTCGAATTAGCCGCAACGTAGGTCACTCGAATATCTTTATGATTCAAAAGAATATCCAAAAGCACCTTACCTGAAAATCCACTGATGCCGACAATGCCTACCCTGACCATAGGACTCCTGATTTTATTAAAGAAAATTAAAGACCCTGTCATTTCCCGCCGAGAACGAAAAACAATTGGGTCTTGGGATATCCATCATTCTTTCTTTTTAACCCGTCGAGAAAATAGCCTGTTCAAGGGGTCAAAAACAAGAAATTAATATTAAATCAAAAAGCCTGTTCCGTCAATAAAACTTTTGAGGAACAGGCTTTAAAATTTTTAAAAAAAACTTAATGTAAAAACTCGAAACAATACAATTAACGCTTAACCCACTGGAACTTCCTGCGCGCACCCTTTTGTCCAGGCTTTTTGCGTTCTTTCATACGTGAATCACGGCGCAGGCAAAGGTTCTTTTTCAACACCGTACGTGTGCTTTGATCAAATAATGTGAGCGCACGCGCAATGGCCATCTTAAGGGCACCTGCTTGACCTGTCTTCCCACCGCCAACAGCATTAATATCCATGTCAAATTTGTTCAGGAAATTTGTCAGCTTAAACGGTGACAAAAGAATAATGCGATCTGTTTCACGTGGGAAATAAACTTCAAATGGACGGCCATTGACCATGATCTTACCTGTCCCGGGTGTGATGATAACACGGGCAATCGATGTTTTACGACGACCAGTAGCTGCATACTTAACGACTTCAACCATTGCCCAAACTCCTTAAAGTATTAAATGTCCAACGGGACGGGTTTTTGCGCTTTATGCGGGTGTTCTGTACCTGCATAAACATAAAGATTATTCTTGATGCGTTCGCCAAGCTTCCCATGAGGGATCATGCGATGAATCGCCAATTCAAGTACCTTATGAGGACGCTTGGCGATCATATCAGAAAAACGAATACTTTTTAAACCAGAATGAAAACCGCTGTAACGGTCATAGAACTTATCGGACGTCTTTTTACCTGTAACACGGATCTTTTCAGCGTTGATAATGATCACATTATCACCTGTATCCATGAAAGGTGTAAAAGTCGGCTTGTTCTTACCGCGAAGGATATTCGCGACTTTTGCTGCCAAACGGCCAAGCACCTTGCCATCAGCATTGACGAGATAAAACTTTTTCTCGATTTGGTCTTTTTTAGGTAATGTTGTTTTTTGGACTGCCATGTTCATCTCTCTTACGTTATTCTATTAAATTGAGCCTCAAGTATATCACCGACTTACTAGAAGTCAATAAAAATGTCGATGTTAAGTTGGGAACCGCGAATTGTAACTCATAGTGCGACAAAAATAAGCTTTAAGATCAATTGTTACCCTGCAAGCATTCCTTTGCCATTTCATTCGCCGTCTTGTAACCCAAAATCTTCCTGGGGTAGTTATTCATCCAATCCTGAATCC
>JAZDPD010000024.1:0-15515 GCA_043798045.1 Candidatus Omnitrophota bacterium
GCTAACCCAAGGCCCGATAAGAACTGCAGCCGACCAACCAACTGTATTTCCTTCTCATATTTAAAGCCAGTAGTAGGCCGCTGATCAAAGGTAATGGTCTTGTATTTGTCTAAACGCCGTTGGATCTCACGATCAAGTTCCGTGACATAACGCCTGCTAATAGACTGTTCGCGCCGCACTAAAATGTCCTTCTCAAGGCGCAAGCCTAATGCCCGGGTGGCGATCTCTTTTGATCGCGTTCTTATCCCAACAGACAGGTACGCTTTATCGATTTTAAGGATCGTCCCATCCTCCTTGACCCCGCGTAAAGCAACGTGAACATGCGGCTGATCTGTGTTGTAATGATCACAAGCAACGTATTGAATCTTGGTCTTCAAGTCAATTTCGACCTGCTTCATCAGATCAATGGTATGTTCCTTCAGATCGAGCTTTCCACCCTGCTCTGGGGAAATAATGACCTTCCAGAACAACTCATCCCCTGCTTTTTGCCAACCATCAAGTTCCTTGGCTATTTCAATTGAACTATCAACATTATTAAACCCGATGCCACGCTCATTAACCTTCTGAGCACCTTCGCGGGCTAGATATTTCCCATGGGCTTTCCACTGTTTTTCATGTTTATTCTGTAAATATGAAACCTTAGCAATGGAATTCTGTTGCCCATAATACCCAGCGCCATATGCTGATCCTTTAATGATTCGGCCCACCGGATTGGCATTAAGCCGCGTCAAAAGCCTGTTCTGACGTGCACCCCGGCTCTCAAGAGGAAGAAGCTTTTTAGGCCCCCGAGCCTTTAAATTCAGATCATCAAATATTGAACCCGCGTTGAGTTTTATCATCTGATTTTTACTACAATTAAATATTTAAGTTGGGATCGATCGTCTGATCATGATAAAAATGCCTGGCGCGCGTGGTCTTGGGCACACCATCTTCTGATTCATTCTTTGTATCAGATGTACGTTTCTTATCCATGGCCAAGAAGCCAAGATTACGAATTGCCGCCACTCTTTCTGGTGGTAAAGTCTGTAATCTTTCCGTCCCTTCAATGATAATGCCGACCAACATTGGTGCATCCGGCGGCACTATCCCCTTACTTTCTAATACACGTTTTGCAACACGAACTAGCCCACCATCCGACGCTAATGCATGCATTCTTTTTCGTTGTTCTAACTCTTTTTCTTTAAGATTTTGGGAACTGTTTAACATGTGATTTCCATGTAGTGTCATTCAACTACTATATTCAATATTGTAGTGTGTAAAATATAGCATATTGAATATAAAATGTCAAGTAACGCTACCACTCTTTATCTTGCTTTCAGAGCGCTTCGCCCACATCTTCATATTCACAGCTCTCTTTTACGCAACCCGTTCTATCTATTAACCCCTGAGGCGAAGCCAGTAGAATGAAAAAAGATGGACCGCTGAATTCATTACCTTCTCATTGCAACCGCGGATCCAACCCAACAGCCTGGGCATGACTTTAATGAATGGCAACGCTTGCGGTGCCGCGTTCCATTCTTCCCTCAAATCACAAAGCCGAAGGCTTTGGATGAGAGGCAAACGGGTTACCGGGTGTTGCCCAAAAGAAATAAGAAGGCCACATCCGGCCTGTGGAAATGACGTCATGTGGACAGCTGACCCTCCTTTTGGTCGGGTCCCCTGCCCCACACGACTTGAATAACTCCACCGGAGTTATTCACAGTTCCACAGTCATTACTAAGGGGCTCTGTATAAAAGCCCCTAAACGGATGTGGCGGGATTGGTTTTTGAGTGCAACGCACGAAAAATCTAAATCATCCGCCAAAGGCGGAACACAAAAAGCATTTGCTCCTTAAAGGAAAAGTATACCTGATCATTGGAAAACGTCAGGTTGCACAATACGCAACCTTCCTGTTTGCCAGACAATACTCCGGCAAATTTTCCAATGGTCAGGTGATTAAATTATTTCTGTAAGGAGCAAAAGCCTGCGGCCGTTAGGCCGGGGGCAACAAACAAAACCGGAGGTTATTATGATCATCGCAGAGCTGAGCAAATTCTATAAAGACGATCAGGAAGTCCTGGATATCGTAACGGGAATGGATATTGAACGAATTCTTATGAAGGAGTTTAAAATTGTGAAGTCCGATTTCGCACCTGGAGAATGGAAAGCCATGATCAATCGGTGTTCTCAAAGAATTAAGCGGCAAACCATGTACCATCGATTGGCCGCGCTGGTCCAGGACGACATCATTGAATCAATCGGAACATCGGGGAATCTAGATGTGTTAACCGAACGGAATCGTCACTGGTAATTGGTGTTTCCACTTTCCTAAGAAACATCTTCAGTGCATGAATGAAATTGTTTATGCCCAAACAGGCTCTGGCTTAAAGTGCCTAATCTTGAACCAATGCAAATCTAAGAAGGGATAAGTCACCTGTTGAACAGTAAAGAACGCCCTAAAGAGTATTTATAATTGTCGTTGAACCAAATGGCTGTATTCTTTCCGCCACCCATAAAAAATAAATCAAGAATATGGATTAATAAGCAAAACGCCACTTGATTCAAAATCTTTTGTGTTCTCGGTCATTACATGAAGACCATACAACAAAGCCGTAGCTGCGATCATACCATCTGCTATTGGAATACTTCGGCCTGCCTTCTTAGCTTTAGCTGATAGTTCCCCCCAAATCTTTGCTACTTCATTATCAAATGTTAATAATCGATTGCCATAATAAACTTCGATTTGATTAATCCAAAGCAAAAGATCCTTCTTTTTCTTCCCTTCTTCCAACAAATGAATGCCATGGGTAATTTCTCCCAATGTCACCACACTCATGAAACAATTATCTTCGCCGATGGAATAAAGCACACCTTTTAACAAATCCTTTTTATGTGCACGAGAAATATCAGAGATAATGCAAGTGTCTAAAAGAACCTTCATAGAGTGGCCTTTCTCATGACAGATTTATCCCGAGTCAAATCCACCCCGTCAAGCCCAGGACCTTGAAATAAGGCATCCAGGAAAGAATGCTTAACTCCACGAAGTTTTTCATACCCTTGCTTGGAAATAATAACGACCTTCTCCCCACGCCTTGAAATAATTTGCGGTTTATGATGAAGTGCCAGATTAAATACCTCACTAAACTTATTTTTAGCATCCGCAAGATTCCACTCCGTGGTGCTTGCTTTATCTTTAGACTTTTCGATTACTTTCATATGTTCTCCTTATTATCTAGCTAATCTAGACAGAATATACCATACACCATTCATTTAAACAAATACTATTTTGACCTTTCCCATATTTTAGACCGCTTTCAATTAACCCTTTCATACCCTCTCATGATCCTTTTAATAACCTCCTGCCAATATTCATCTTTATAAAGTTCATCTATGGCCGCACAAAGTTTCATGGCAGCCTCCTGATCTAACCTAAACGCACGGCCACACCATCCACAGCGGCAAACGGTCCAAAGTTGATCATCAACCTGTTTTTGTTGGATGATTTCAAGCGGCGCTCGATCTGTCTTTGCGCTGCAGGTAATTTTAAAAGAGGGATCTGCTGGACAGCTGACATATTGATTAACGTTATACGCCCCCTGACATGATGTAGGAACACAGATCTTCCCATGCTCTACCCCGTCAAGTATTTCATAGGGCACACCGATCAAAAGGCCACGGTTGAACTTTTCGTATTCACCAATCTTTCGGATATCTTCATCCGGGAACGGGAACCGATAACGGTAACCGTTTTTGGGATTAAGGTATTCTTCAGGTTTATCATTGCCGTCAACCTGGTGCATTAACACCAGGTTTTCTTTAAGTTGATCAAACCGGACGT
Source organism: Candidatus Omnitrophota bacterium (assembly GCA_043798045.1). Lineage (GTDB taxonomy): Bacteria > Omnitrophota > Gorgyraeia > Zapsychrales > Fredricksoniimonadaceae > Fredricksoniimonas. Next base: position 3,819 of record JAZDPD010000024.1, read on the forward strand.
AATAAAGGTCTTCACAAGTTCCTAGTTTAATGGTCTTGTTGTTAATTTTGACGTACTCACCCATGGATTCTTCTCCTTGTTATTAACATTTAGAAATTGATTATTGATTAGATGATTAATGATCGGACGGTAGTAACAGAGTCAGCTTGCCGGTTTCGTTCATTTCGATGAAAATTTTGATCATTTCCCCGTTATGTTTACGGATATCGCCGCAATAGAAGGAATCTTCCTGAAGGTTGTTATAGATGCTCTTTAGAACGATCTTTTTGGCTTGTTCCAGAAGATCCAGCATCGAGGATATGTTGATCACATCCTTACGGCGCTTGATGTCATAACGCATGATTTCCAGTTCAAGAAGAAGGTTGGTTGTCGCGAAATTGAAATACTTGTTCTTAAAGAAGGCGCTTTTATTAAGACTAAAAAGAATATCGTCATCAGCGGCCTGGTCTGATGTATAAACGCTAATCACATCGTCCTTGGTAAAGACTGATTTCTCTTCGCGGGTCTCTTGGGGGTTTAAATTTGATCTTTGCATTGCGTCCTCCTTGTTGAATTTGATTTGGCTGAACTTACTGAAGGGACGGCAACACAAAAAAATGGCTGTCAAGGACGCCCGGACAACCTGGGCGCCGTGAGAAAAATTTTCGAATTTTTGAGGCATCCCACAAATATTCGAAAATATTTCGAACGGTTTGCCTTGATAGCCACTAATTTTTTTGTGTTAGAGTACCGAAAGTATGGGCAGACAAATTTCAAGAAGGAGGATGTGACAAATTAACCATGATTCTCCCCCAAGGGACACGCGAGGGATTAAAAGGCAAAAGACCTGTGACTAAGGCGGGATTTATACCTATTAATCAGGCCGATTTTTCTTTCGTAAACGTCTTTGGCGGCTTCAAGCATTTGATTATCCGTGACATGATCTTTAAGCCCCCCCATAAAGAATGCGGCATCTTGAACCATGGAACGCAAGGAACTAACAATGTCCTTATCATCCATAAGTCCATCCCGCCTTCCCTGAGGCTGAAGATAACGCCTGTAGGCATCAAATAATTCCTCTTCAAAAGATGCCCCGTTAAACTGCTCTTCGCTCATGCTGATATCTTCCTCTGTCACGTTTAGGTCTTCTTCACTGACGCGCCTGGCATAAATAGTTTCAAGGACATCAAGTTCCCCTTGCAGGGCCCCGCTTTCATAACGGATTTGAATGTACTCTTCAAGTGATTGAGTTGGTAAATCTTGAGCTGTTTGGATCGATATCGTGGGCATATGTAATCTCCAAGAAAAGAATCAGGCGTCCTGCCGCCCCCTTTCGGATTCGCCCCCGCGAACCCGAACGACAGGACACCTGAATGTTGAATGGATAACAATTCATTCATGATTTAAAGAAAATAGAAAGAAAGGAGGTAAGGGATTTCGCCCTTACCTCCCTGATGAATCAGGCCGCCGCCGGCTCCATGAGATGATCAAGGACTGTTTGCGCCAGCTGGTTATAAACTTCAGTTGATCGGCAGACAATCTGATCGTACCATTTATTATCTTTACCCTGTTCTTGTGGCATGGATACAAACAGCCCCTTTTTGCCTTCAATAACCCTGACCCCCCTGATCACAAGAACGTCATTGATCGTAACGTCCGCGAAAGCCTTGAGATTGCCGGCATCCGGCAGGCGGTACATTTTCTCGACCTTGAATGTGATGTTTGACATAGTCCCTTCTTTCTGTTGTGTTGTTGATGTGTTGTTTTTCGTGGTTTTCATGTTTGCTTCTCCTTTTTTGGTATTTGTTTTAATAACCATGTAAGCCTCCTATTGGTTACAAGCCCGAATACCACATGGGGAAAAGCTTCAAGGAGGGCACCGAAATTTTTTCATAAAATGTTTCCCATCGAAGGGACAAAGCCCGGCCCGGCTTTCATTCCGCCCCCGGCTGCAAGCCAGGGCGGCCGGAATGAAAACGGGCACGCTGGCTTTAGGCCCCGGGGAAAGATTTTTGACAAAAATTTAAGGGAGAAATCCTTGAAGCGTAAGGGGTCCCCATGTGGTAGACGGATAAGCTTGCGACCAATAGGTGGATAACATGGAGTATTTAAATCAAAGTAAAACCAAAAATGAAGCCTTGATCAGAAAACCACTGATCAACACATCCTGCCCCTTCCCCAGAAAGAAGCTGTCCATTTAATTGATGAAGGTCGAGAGAATTGCCCGGCATCCCGCGCAAAGGAGTTTGATTTTTGAAGGTCTAGATTGACACGGGGGAAGGATTGAACGGGGGTTTTGAAGCCACTTCGCAAGAACTGGAATTGTCACGATCAGATTTAACCTGACCGCTCCTTTAAATCGCAACAAACTCTGGCCAAGGATTCTGCTTACAGGCCTGCCAGACTTTTGTTACATAATTCAAGGCAAAGTAATTCTGAAACAAATGAATCCAGTGTGATCCTCGTCGGTTTAGACGTAATATATCCGCATTTTCATTTTCAAGAAACCCAAACATTTTAAGAAACTCAGAAATTAATCCAAAGTCTTCTTCAAACCTTGCATCGAATAACTTACGATACTGATTCCTGGAAATGTCTGTTTCATAAAGTCGCCAATACAACCAAGAAAGTTTCGACATTCTTTGTGAAATCGGCATCTTTAAAGCAATGGGCAGCCGCTTCATTATCTGCAGGCTTCTAATATATTCATCAATCGAAAACGTGTTGAAATAGAATCCATCCCCCGTGTAACTCCCTGCCCCAGGCCCCAATCCTAAATAATAATCCCTTGTTACAGATGAATATGGGACTGTCCCTGGCTTATTAAACGACCAAACAGATGTTCGTTGATACCCGTGCTTGCTCAAATAGTCATGAATAAAATAATAAAACTTTCTTCGTTTAACCGCATTTGGCAAACTCAGATGCTTGAGTTTCATGTATTCCCCGATACTTGAATATGGAAAAGTAAACAACGGATAACATGTAATTTGTTCTGGGGAAAACTCCAAAGCTGCCTCAAGATCCTTCTTAACATCTACAATCTCCTGACCTGGAAAGACAAAGATGAGATCAACATTAACCGTAGAAAATCGGTGGCCGTTTAAATTCCCTAAAGATTCACGAATATCTCTAGATCGACAGTCCCTTCCAATAACAGACAAATACTTATCCTGAAAACTTTGAACACCAACGCTTAAATATTGAACCCCAAGTTGTTCAAGTTTTTCGATATTCTCTTTAGATAATTCATTAGGGGTTGTTTCAAGTGCAATAGGGCCATTAAATCCTAACTCTGTCCTTATTACTTCTTTAATTTCAAAGAGATCCTTGATAATAAGCGTTGGTGTTCCCCCACCTATGTACCAAGATGTCCATTCCGGCTTTTGCCCTATTTTGCCATAATATTTAATCTCTTGAAGCAACCCTTTTAAATACTCCCCACTTTTTGTGACTTCATAAGTCTCTTTATAATATGGGCAATATGGACACTTGTTTCTACAAAATGGGACATGCGTATACAATCCCATTCTTTTTGCGAATCGCATATTATCGTTTAAATGATCAAACTTATTGAAAACATATCGGTCATTTTTTCCCGATACTATTTTACGAATTATCTGCGTTATCACTTGACCTCTCACCGTCAATTAGAAACCGATTCGTCCTTTCATAATCACCTACTCAACGACAACTTATGATTTTCAATAAGACTTCCTTGCTGAGCAAAATGTTTAATGCTTATTATATAATGTCTCTGTTGCTCCATCATAAGTTGTTTGCGAACTGCTTCCTCCAGAATAATTCAAGAGTTTTCATCACTCTAAATCAGTCGATGTGTCGCCTGGATCGTTTCAGCCATGGCCTTAGTGACACCGGCCTCCTTAGCACATTGGCGCCATGTTGACACGGCGTCTTTAACTTCCTGACGTATATCCGCCGCTTTACGTATATCAAATTGCTTCGCTGGCATATCGAGATCCTCATCCGTAAACGCATCTCGCTTGCCATTAACGCTCATCTGATGGCGATTAGTCCAGGATCCTGAGGGATTATAAGCCCAAACAAGATCAAACGCCGGTGATAACCGCCACGTCCCGGCCTTATCCATAAGAAAGGCCATATTTCGAGTATGATCATCCTGATTGCGGGCCATGACATTAAAAAGCATGCGTCGATACGCCTCTTGCAAGGCATCATGTCCAAGATTAAGCTTTAAGATTACCTGGAACAACTGTTCATACCCATATTCACCGGCTGCATTAAAATCATAATGAGCGATCGCGCAGAGTGACTGCATATGGATTTTCTCATGATGCTCATCGCGATCAAACCTTTTGGTCATAAAATGAGCCCTTGCGCCTTCTTCAAGAAGGCGGCACGGCATCATCTTAATCCCGGCTTTCTGTGCCATAAGATAATACGCATATTCAATCCGGCCAAACCCTTGCGGATCCCCCAAAGAACTATCATTGACACCATCAAACTTTAATATCCACGGCTCAAAATCAACGGGCGTTTTAACCTGTCCGGAGCGAATCTCATCGGTCTTGGGATTCCACGCAATAACCGCTTTCGCGCGATTCCCGCCCGCTGATGTCCCGACACGGATGATCGACTGAAGCGCTTTTTTCCGGCTTGTCGAAATATTAGCGTTTAACCCTTCCCGGTCATGCAGCACCTGATCAACCAGAGCAACAAGCTCGGCGATTTCAATCGGAGCAGAACTTTCATTTTTGACGCCCAAAGCAGGGGAAAACTCCAAAGCGCCCATGGCCCTTGTCCCCATATAACACAGTCTTTCAATGGGGTTAAAATCACTGGCGCTTCGGCCATGTGTTGAAAGCCACAAATCAATAAGTCTGTTACCAAACCGGTCAGGCAAAGCGTCCGCCAACAATCCTGGCAGACCGTGATACGTAACCTTTTTCAGTTCTGAAAAGGCATAAATAACCTTTTGTAACGGCATGGTCAGCGGCGCCATGTTTAACCCCTGCCTGATAAACGCAGGGTCAAACTCAAATTCCGCCCTCCCTCTATCTTCACCCCAGGCAACCGCGCCCAATAACTTCCCCCACAGAAATACTTCAGCAACATTAATACGTCGAATATGCGGGCTCATATAGAACCCCCGTTAGAATCTTGTTTCTTCTTGCGGCCTGACGCATAGTGGCGTTGCCGTCCTTTTAATTTTGCTAATTCAAGCGGGCTTGGGCCTGTGGCCGGAAGAATTTGATCTAAAACATCAATACTGCCTAAAGCTCTCATCGTACGGATAAATCCCTTTATTGAAATATTTGAACCATGTTCAATATTTTGAATGACCTTGCGCGCCACACCAGCTTTCTGAACCAACTCAAGCTGTGTAATATTCAACGCCAATCTGCGCCGTTGAATCCTTGCGCCCAATTCTTCCAAAACTGCCTTATCACTCATTGATTGAAAATCCATATTCTTTCTCCCTTTATTACCCAAATAAAGAATACCATGAAATCAGGTATTGTCAACCATATTAAGCACCTTATAAGATGCCTATTCAATGACTTAACATGTATTAGCATCTTATTAGATGCTAATAATGATTTATTAAGGAATACGTGGGGTAAATTAACGTTAAAAGAAATTGCCCGGCCCCGTGTTTGATATTTTGCCCGCGCGGCACCAGAGAAAAATCCGAACCCTATCCGAACAAAGGGTTGGCCAAAGAAAGAACCAATTCTAGGAAGGGATCACCTACCGGATAGGAAAACGTTGCATGAGTTCAAGCCCATTTATAAAGGAACGTACAATACCCACCCTACCCCATGCTTTCGTATGAACAGCAATCTATTTCGCATGAACAGGCTTTGTCACCCCGATATGATCATTTTGAGGAAAATTAATATCCCGCGAAACCTCATACGAAATCATTTTCGTATCATCAAACGGCTTTAGGAATTCACCTACCCTATCTAAAGGCACATCCGAAAGCCACTGTTTCTCAAGAGCTGTAGGCAGGATAACAGGCATCCTGTCATGGATCTTACTGACCAAACGATTTGGCTGCGTGGTGATGATAAGACACGATCTAAGTTCCTTACCATCATGCATCCAGCTGTCCCAAAGCCCGGCAAAAGCAAAGGCGGCCCCATCTTTAAGAAGGATCCGGTACGGCACCTTTCGGGTGCCTACCTTTTTCCACTCATAAAAACAATCCGCCAGGACCACTGATCAACACATCCTGCCACTTCCCCAAAAAGAAGCTGTCCATTTCATTGATGAAGGTCAAAAAAATTGCCGGGAATCGCATTAGAAAGCGTTTGATGACTAAAGATCCAGTCTGAGACGGGGGCAGGATTAAACGGGGGTTTCTCAAAAAAACTTCTCAAAAACAGGAATTGTCACGATCAGATTTTGCCAGTCATTGGTTATTACAATTCATGACTTTCAATAGATTTGTGACGACTTTATGGCAACTTATTTTTCACTCCACCTAAGCTTGAAATATGTTCTGCCATATCCTGCACCTTCACATACCAAAGCTTCCCCTTCTTCTGGGCCTTAAGTTCACCGCGATTTATCAAGTTGCGCAGATAATCCTGAGAATAATCATAAAGCTTGGCCAAGTCACGTAAAGGAATTATCGCATCCTTGCTCATACTCCTTGTCGTTCCGATCTTCATGCGCTTGACGCTTTCAGCCAGCCGATCAAGAACGATCTTTTTCAACCCGGCCAACGGAACATCAGTCACAATCCCATCCACCAGCTCCAGGGACAATTTCATACCATTCTCTAGCCTCCGCTTGATCTCCTCAAAACAATCATCCCCCTGTTCCAAAGCATTGTAATACAGGTCACGGTCCAACTTAGAGAACCCCTTGATGGCAATATTAAGGTACCCGCTACCGATGAGAACATAATTCAGCAAAATGCGCCCAGCGCGCCCATTCCCATCTCTAAAAGGATGTATTGTTTCAAACCATGTGTGGACCAAAGCGGCCAACGTAACAGGCGAATACGTTGACAACTTCAAATGCCTGTTTGTCCAGCGAACCATCAAATCAACAGCCTCCCGCACATAAAAATGATCAATCGGTTTAAACTTGGACTGCGTTACTTCAGCCGTTGTCTTACGAAAATCCCCGATCTCACCAATATAAGTACCAAGCTCCTTCTCATACCGCATGAGGATCGTGTGAATCTGCTTAACATCCGCCATCCTCAGGCAAAACTCGCCCTCACGCCACTGATTGTAAGCATACTCATAGATAGTACTGGCCGCCTCGAAATACCCGAGGATCGCAGCCGCTTTCTCTTTATTGGTCTTGCTGTTATGCTCCAGGACATCGATCAGCTCCTGCCGATTAGTAAAGACTCCCTCAATGGCAATAGAGTTACGGATCTCCTCCCGAAAGAGCGAATACCACTCCGCATTCTGAACGGTAACTAACCGATCATCATTGGATCGTAGTGCCGCAACGGCTTTCTTTAGAGCTTTTTCATCCATAAATATCATCCCTTATTTATGAGGGGTTTTCCTCGACGAAGAAGTTGTTGCTTGTTTTTGTTATACCGTCGAAAAACACAAAAACCGATATCTGCTCTTAAACCGTTTTTGACCCTGTTTTTCGTGGGTTTGTTATCCGGTTGTTATCCCAAATCAACTCTCAAAAGATGCCTTTAATTTCTCAACAAATACCCTACGTTTCTCTGAATCCATTTTCTGAATATTAGCCAACTTCCAACGGACGGCCGGCAATCGCTCTACCCCATCAAGCCCTAATAAACGCCATTGGGGTTCACCTCTTTTAAAAGAGATCAGGAATTCTTTATCCGTATCGCTCAACCCTCGCGCAATTGACTCAATCAAATTTCCACGCGCCTCCACCAGGTCTGCCAAAGAAAAACGATCATCCGTCATGCCGTAAAAATCTGTTTCATACTCTTGTCTAATGTCCTTTAAGTTCGGATGTAACAACTCATGCATCGGACGGTCGTGACTGATCAGATAAACCAGAAATCCCTTTTTCACCTCTGACGTGATCCCAATACCTTCCAGCAACATCTTAATATCAAACAGATCACGCGGATGCTGACGATCTAAAGCCGCGCAAATCTTCCCGCCATAAAGATCCGCTACTGAAACCACTTTAATATTCACCGACATTTCAAACGCCGTTTGCGCTTTAGCAGAAAGCTCCAGGTCGCGACAAGGAAATGCTGTCCCGCGAATGACCAGATTAGGCTCGATCTTAATCTGAATGTCATTCCTGAAAACATGCAGCTTGCTGATCATCTTTGGATTTCCAGTCGGGATTTCTTTAACACTGCTTCCCGGCACTTGTTTCTTAATATCATGCGCTATTGACCGAAGAGCCTGTTCAATATCCTTCAAGGACGCATCCCGATCCCTGACCGGTAAATACGTCAGATCAATATCAACAGAAAGACGTGGCATGTCCTGAACAAACAAGTTGATCGCAGTCCCACCCTTCAAGGCAAAGCAATCATGTTTTGCAACCCACGGCAATATCCGGACAACTAATTCAGCCTGCCTAAAATACTGGCTGTTCTTGTTTATCATGATCATCCTTTGGAACTGTTATTAAATACTTGGAATCCAGCTTCCCCGCCTTTTGCACAACGCGCTTGCCTTTACCCAGATCAACCTTATCAAGTTTTACCAGCTCAAACCATTGATGCCCATATTTCTCGGCAAACCATAAAAACAACCGCTTCACTTTGATATTCTTGCATTCTCTCAACAATTCACCAACAACCTCAGGGCGCAATGTCGCGGCACTTTCCATGATAACATCGACCATATGAAATGATGTTCGACGCGGCAGATCCAGCATCATCTCCATTAAAGCCATTTCACGCGATGCTACATTTATCTTCCAGTCCCAACTTCCAAACAATACCGTGGTAAGCCCCCGCTCTTGGCCTGCATTGCCGAACAAACCCGTCCGGTGCTCAATAAACTCTACCGGTACGTCTGTCTTAAAAAACCATCGCGGAAGACGGATATCACAAAATAAATGAATTTTCTGTTTAGGGCCAAACGGTAGATAATGTGCCAATCCCAATAACTCCAACGCCGATTGCCCACCGACATGGACATTATAGCCCAGCATCTGCAAGGAATAAACCAGATGCTCCCACTTTAGACGATCACCAGGCTTGCGATAAGCTCCATAAGCAACCCGCTCTAAATGTCCTGTTCGTAAATAATAATCAACCAAGGGGACACTTATCCCCTTGCCTTTTAACCAACTCCGGTCAACGACCATTCCATCGAGAAGTTGTGATTGTTGTAACTTATCCATAAATTCCACGGTTTACGTTAATACTTTAAAACATAGCCACACTATGTTTATAACACAACATGGAAACTATTTCAAGGTTTAATGTGCAATCATATAACATAGGCATGCTATGTTTATTATAGAATATTCAAACTAATGAATTTTAACCACAAGTTCAGTTTTTGAACTTATTAAAAATCCTTACAAGTTGCCTCTAGTGATAATTCCATGCACAAAACGACAAGATAATATGCACACATTGACAAACCTGATTAACTTTTTCCGAACCACCCGCCATGGTTCGAAAGTATCGTTGTCATCAACGACGATAATAATACTCCAATGCTAGAATTAAACGAACTTTGCGAACCATTACAGCGCAATCCCTGTAATCAATCTTTCTCAACCGGACTATCTACTAAATCGTAAACCATGGTCTGGACCTCAAAATCAATCCACTCGTTAAAGACTTTCCAAGAGCGATCTGCCGGCCACATCTCAGGACCGGTATACCAACCCTCCAGCTCGTTTTCAAATATATCCAGGAAATGCTTTTTTACATATTTATCCCAATCATCCCCGTCTTTCTCAGACAAGAGATAAACACTTTTCTCATCGTGTTTTTCATCGACGGCATCATATTCAGGATCGTGATACTTGATCCAATCGATAAACGGCTGCTTACGTCTAACTATAACTGCCATTCTATTAATTAAAGGCAAATATTCCATGGCTAACCTCTCGACTTTCTATAAACCAAATTAAGAAATGAACCCGACTACAGCCTTTGGCACACATTCATACAACGAATTGTATATATTTATACAACTCGCCCAAAATTCATATCAATTCTAAACTTTCAATCTTCTTTAACACCAAACGATAAACCTGTACCCTGATCATATGCTCCGTGTTAATCGTAATATGCGCTGGAACAAGCTGAAACTTCTTATAAAGCCTGCAGTCGGCCCTTCGGCGAACGCTAAACGGGCCGTAGTTACCGAACCACCTCATATGGTTCGGAAACAGTATAAACTATCAGCGACGATAAGCAAGAACTAACATTCTTAACTTATCGAACTTTGCGAACCTTTTTAAGTACATGTGATGCGGCCCTGGGCCGCTTTTGTAACCCTGATAAATATAGACTTAAAAGATGCTAATAATAAATGTGCCCGTTTTGTGCTAACGAAAGAGCCACCTCATTGCATCAATATCAGCAAACCCTGCCTAATTTCCACCCAAAATCATCTAATCCGTTTTGGATGAGTTCAAAAATTTGTCTCAAAAACCAACCCCCTATTGTTTCTAAGATCACTTCTATTCAAAGAACCCCTAACAGAACTGAAGTTAAAATGGCACCAGAAAGGAACCCCGCGTAAAGTCACCCACCAGGCAATGCCCCTACCCAGGTTGAATGTGTTCCAAGCGAAGCCCCAAAGAAAAACCCGGCCATGATCATAAAAACGGATTGGCCTAAAAAGCCAAACCCAATTGTTTCTCAGATTCACAATAATCATATGAATACACCAACGGCCGTGAAAACAGCACGAATGAATTCGCCTTTAAAACTTTAAAGAATATGTTTCATTTCTTCGTATGAACCTTTTCTTTCATTTGAACATACACGAAAGATGAAAGACGAAAGAAACTGTCAGCGTCGATGATTTCGTGCGAAATACGACAAAGTCTTTTCATTCATCCTTTATATAAATTATTTTTCGTTGTTCTTTTTATCTAAAAACGTAGTCTCTTTTAAACGTTAATTTAAACATTAACTTTAAACATATACTTGGATGTGCTGTAACTCGTTGATTTAAAAAGATGTTGCAGAAAAACCGGTGCCAGTAACATCAAAGCATGGTGCCAGTAACATCAAGGGAAGGTGCCAGCAACAGCATAGGAAGGAACCAATAAAGTCAAATGCCTGTGGAAAACTTAGAGAACGATGTTCTGGCGTTCGCATTCGCGTTTGATGTGATCAGAGAAGACCCTGCCCCGGCTTGTGCGGATGCCGTTGATCGTGGCGGTTTCATTGGTAAGGGATATACACTTGTGAAGCATTTCTTCAGGGACCTTGACCACAATGTTCGCTAACCAGTTGCGGGAAGACTCGCTGTCTTTTAACTCCCCCATTAACCAATCAACGGTCCTTTGGAACCCCAGGTCAAGGTCATCGTAAGTAATGTTCATTGAAACATTTTGAGGGATCGGCTTACGGACAGCTGCGTAAGTCACTGAAATGGCATTCTCACAGAGCTTGTAGCTTTTCAGGTATCCAATGGTGACCAAAGGATCCAAGGAGCGTTTAAGAGCCCTGTTGCGCAGTTTATTCTCAAGGTTATTGAGCGTCAGTTCAAGGTTAAGTTTGGAGTACGGAACAAAGACCTGTTCTTGGTACCGGATGATTTCAAGGATGCGGTAAAGCCG
>JAZDPD010000044.1:0-5539 GCA_043798045.1 Candidatus Omnitrophota bacterium
TCCCTTTCTTGCGGCACAAATCTGTTATCTCCGCCACCAAGGCGGCCTGGACAACACCTTTGCCGTAGTCGGAAATAATAATCGCATCAAACTGATTAAGATTCTTTTTAATAAATGGCGCCACCGTTTTTCGGTAAAACACATTATCCGGATCATCAGAAACTGTTTCACGGTCCAAACGGACAACCTGCTGATGATGGGCGATCACGCGCGTTTTAAGGATTGTTTCAACCCTTTTATCTGTTAAAACGCCTTCCGTACGGATATGACGTTCAGAAAGCACTTTCTTAAGAAGTTCACCTTCCTTATCATCACCCACACGCCCGACCAGCGTGACTTTGGCCCCCAGGCTGCTGAGATTATTGGCCACATTCGCCGCGCCACCAGGCGTATAAAAAACCTGTTCCTGAAGCACAATCGGCACTGGCGCTTCCGGTGAAATCCGGCTGACACTGCCCTTGATGTATTGATCCAGGATCAAATCCCCGATAACCAAAATGTGTTTTTTGGTAAATGCGTTAAGAATACCCGCGTATTTATGCATAATACCTCTAAATATATAATTTATTCTTACTGGAAACGCGTTATATTAACATGGGTTACATAGAGTGTCACGCGCAAAAGGGAGAAAAGGAATCAACTGATTTCCTTAAGCGCTTCAAAAACCTGTTCCGGCGTGATCGCATCAAACGCGCCTTGTATCACACGGCTATGACGATCCACCACAATCTCCTTTCCCGCAGGAGGCAGCACGACCCTGCTTTTGGGACCCAAAGGACACCATCTCTCCGGATTAATCCCCGGCTGACGCCTTAAAAAGATAGACACAACAGGAGCCCCCACGCCAGCCGCCACATGCACCGGACCGGAATCATTCGAAACAACAGCTCTGGCCCTCCTAAAAAGAGCCACCATTTGCACCAGAGACGTCTTCCCTGTAAAATCAACCACCGGATATCCAGACTGAGCCACAATCTCTCGGGCACAAAAACTGGCGCCTAGTCCTCCAACCAGAACAATTTTCATGCTGCTAGCCGAAAGCAAACTGATCAGCTTTACATAAGAGGCTGCCGGCCAGCAGCGTGTGGCACAACTGGCATCGGGATGAAGTACCAAAAAGGCTGATCTTCCAAAATTGAATGAACCATATCATTGGCCCATAGCTCGGCAGCCTTATCATGAGGCAATTCAAGCGAAATATCCGTTGATTCAACGCCGATCGGGCGTAAAAGATCAAGGCAGTACATCACTTCATGCTTCTCACCAATATGCCGGCGGTCTTCAACCGGATGTGTGAGCATCCAGCCATTCTTGTTGTTCTTGTACCCTAGCCGCATCGGGATCCCGGCCAGCGCACAAGCCGCATTCGTACGGCGTTTGGTATGATAAATCACGGCAAGATCAAAACGCTTGCGACGCAAAAGAGCCACCAGGGCAAAAAATCCTTGCCATCCGCGTTCTTTATCTTCAACAATCAGATCATCAATAAAAGAAAGCCCCCCCATCAATGGCCTGGTGGACGCATCAAGCCATACCGATACTTTTGCGCCGGGAAACTGTTTCTTTAATGCCCGTATAGACGGAATAGTAAGTACCACATCCCCCATCCGGTCCGTGCGCACCACAAGGATATTTTTAAAAGGAATCACAGCCACTGCTTGACCTCGCGTAAAACGTCTTCAACCGGAATTGATCCCATATCGGCATCTTGACGCAGCACTACCGATCGATCGCTCCAGGGCCCATAATAAAAAGGATCCGTAGGGCCAAAAAGGGCCACCACCGGCTTGCCGGCATAACTAAGCAAGTGCATGAGGCCACTGTCATTGGTCAATGCAAACGATGCCCGTTCAATCACAGGCATAAGCTGGGCAAGGCTGGTCTTGCCGCAAAGATCAACAACGCCCTGACCCGCATTCCTTATCAAACGCGCTGTCAAAACGGCATCCTGCTTATCCCCCAAAAGAACGACCATCTTCCCCCTGCCATGCAAATATTCAAGAACCTTCGCAAACCCTTCTTCTGTCCAACGTTTTCGCTGATCTGCGGCCCCGGGCGCTACAATGACGTACCCATCAGCCCTGCCCACCCAACGATCAACCTGATCCCGTAATTGAGGCAAAAAGAAACCACAAGCCCGGGGAACATTATCATCAACATCCTCCAGCACAAGCTTCAGGCGCTTGAGATGTTTCTGTTTCATATGGACCTTGCACGAACATAACGTCGGCAACGTCACTTTCGCGGCATCCAGCAGAAACGGCAGCATGGAATTACGCAAATCCACCACAAGATCGAACTTGATCTGCCGAAGTGAAACAAGCCAACGGCATTTTGCCTGCCATGTCATTTTCTTATCATACACGACAACATTAATCCAGGGGATATGCGCTAACAAACCAGCCGCTTTCGGGCCAACGATAACATCAACCCGCACATCTGGAAACCGGGCATGCAAAACATCCAGCACAGGAAATGTCAACACCACATCCCCGATATTGCTCAGTGACACCACAAGGATACGATTAATCTTTAAGGACTTTAAAAATCTGAAAAACATCATCCACCGTAATGACTTTCATGCATTGATTATCCGGACACTCAAGATAGTAACAAGCGGCCTTATTGCAGCCGGTGTCTTTCTGGATGACTTTTATCCTGCCCTGACCACAAGGACCCGTGATCTCGGGACGTGTGGGGCCAAAAAGTGCCACCACATTGGCACCAACCGCACTGGCCACATGAAGCGGCCCTGAGTCCGCCGACACCACCATGCAGGAACGCTTGAATAATCCGGCCAGTTCTTTAAGATCTGTTTCCCCGGCAAGGACAACCGGCCCAACTCCGGAGGATTCCCCAATAAAATGAACACGCTCCCTATCTGATTTCGCCCCTGTTAAAACAACCACCAGGCCTAACTCTCGCGTCAGGCGAGCGGCGAGTTGGGCAAAACGTTCCGGAATCCATTGCTTAAGCGGCCAGTTGCCGCCCGTATTAAGAACAACAATACGTTCTTGACCCGACAAACCTTTCCCACGTAATTTTTCCGCCACCCGTTCACAAATACTACGATCAACCTGCAAATAACACGATCGATCCTTAACCTTGATGCCAAAAGATTCAACGACCCGAAGATAAACATCCCGACGATGAATTTCCTCACAACCTTTGTCGTCAACAACATGCGTCAAAATCTTTTCCCAGCCCTTTTCCGCAAATCCGACACGAACCGGTATGCCCGCAAACCACACCAGACAAGAACGGGCCAACGAACGGCGCAAAATAAATACCACGTCAAAATTGCGCCGGCGTAAAGAAAGCCCTGCCGTCACAACGCCCAACCACCCCCGAAAAGAGCGTTTCTCATCATAAACAATAACCTCATCCACATCCGGACAAAGTTCAAGAACCTCTTTCACACGGGGGACCGCCAGCACAACAATCCTGGATGAAGGATACGCATCCTTAAGAGCACGATAAACAGGTGTCGAAAAAACAACATCCCCCAGCCAATTAACCGTCACAACAAGAATATTACGCATGCCCTATTGCCTTCTGATATACCGCCAATGTTGCCTCAGCCATCTCATCCACCGTAAACTTAGCCCTGATAAAATCCCTCGCATCCTTTGAAAAACGTGCGGAAAGGCTCTTGTCCACCAGGATTTTAAAAATCGCATCTGATAACGCCAGATAATCCCCCACCGGCACCAAAATCCCCGTTCGTCCGTCACACACCGCTTCCACCAACCCCCCTATACGGGAAGCCACCACCGGCACGCCACAAGCCTGTGCCTCCATCACCGAAAGCCCAAGACCTTCCTGGATTGACGGCAGGACAAACACATCAAACAGGGGCAGGATTTCAGCCGGACGGCCATTCACACGATAAAAAGAAACTGCGGCATCAAGCTCAAGCCCCTTGACCTGTTCTTTCAAACTCATTTCTAACGGACCCTCTCCAAAAATAAGGCATTTAACCCCAGGCAAACGATGCACCAGATCATTCATTGCCTTGATAAGATAACAATGCCCTTTGACATCAGAAAGGCGCGCAATGATACCCACCACAGCCGCTGCCCCAAGATCATAACGTTCACGCAACGCTTGCCGTTCTTGATCTGAAACTGGTTTGAATTTATTGGCATCCACCCCGTTAGACACCAAAACAATCAACCGTTGATCCACACCCATATCCTTGATGAGATGATCAACCACAGGGCGACTCACCGCAATGACAGCGCGTCCCCATAAAGGAAGCACACGGCGCGATAAGCGTGGCTTGAAGAAACCATGACATGTGGACACATACGGACGCTCTGATAAGAAAGACGCCATAACGGCAACAAACTGGGTCACGCGTGTCTGGGGATGAAGGATATCAATGCCGCATTCTTTCACAAGTGCCGCGATCCTGAACCCTGCCGGAAAAAGAAATGGATGAAACTCACATTTGACTTTCAATGACGGGATATGAAGATGTTTTACCCCCAAAGCCTCTGCCTGGGCTAAAGCATCCCCGCCAGAACTGGCCATATAAACCATATGGCCAAGACGGACATATTCACGCGCAAGCGTCAACATGTATGTTGTGATACCCCCCGTGTTGCAATGGTTCGCCAACAGGAGTATTTTCATGCCGCAAGGCCTTCTGATTTTAACAACTTTTTAACTTCCAAATAAGCTTCATAAGGGGTAATGTCCTTCAGGCACGCATGCACCCCGGATTTACATTTAGGCAAATAACATGGCCGGCACTCCATTTCGCGCGTCATGACTTTTATATCCCGTCCGGGCGGAAGATGGCGCTCGGGGCTCGTCGGACCAAACAACGCCACAACAGGCACGTTCATGGCCGAAGCAATATGCAGTGGTGCCGAATCAGGTGTTACAAACACTTTGCAATATGCAATCACGGCCGCCAACTGCAACAAATTCGTTTTTCCAACCAGCATGGCTGGTTTGGACCGCGCCTTGACCATGAGCTGACGCACATAAATACGGTCTTTTTCCATACCCGTAACAACCACACGTATCCCGTCCGCAGCCAAACGATCGCACAATTCAGCAATCGCAACCACAGGCCAATTCTTGGATGACCAACGCTCGGAGGCCGCAATATTGATCCCGACAATGGTGTGGACTTTTTCATCGATCCACTCACTGTGCAAAAGCTCCTGGACATGACTATAATCATCCCGGCGAGGCCATATCTGCAGCTTCATTTCCGGAGCATACGCAATACCCATTTTCTCAAGGATACGGAACTGATGTGCCACCGGCGGCATCAATATCTTGTCATCCATGATACCGTCCGTCAAAAAAACACCCCACTTGTTATTGCGAAACCCGTAACTCGCCCGGGGAAAACATAAGAATGCCAGCCAATGACTCCGGGTATTGTTCTGAAAATCAACGATCTTGTCAAACCGATGCTGCCGTAAGCATTGCAACGTCTTAAGAAAACCCAGAACACCCTTATCCTTGTTTTTATAATCATAAACGATCACATCATCCAGGAAAGGACATCCATGCAATA
>JAZDPD010000083.1:0-6086 GCA_043798045.1 Candidatus Omnitrophota bacterium
GAGCAATGTGACGATTTATCAGGTGGATATTCTTTCTGAACAGGTTCCGGATGTATTTCGTTCCGGAATGAGTGCCAGTGTCAAGATTATACAGGAAAGCAGGGATAATGCCTTGCTTATTCCGACGGAATTCATTCAAGAGAAAAACGGAAAATCCATTGTTTTTCTGGTTACAGATACTTCCCAGAAACCTTCCCGGCAAGAGATCAAGGCGGGTTTTTGTGATGGGACAAATACGGAAGTCTTAAGCGGGCTTGCGACAGAAGATACGCTTGTTGATTATCAGGTTAAGACCGTTGCTGCCAAGAAAGTTAAGTCAGGATCTAATCCGTTTATGCCGACACCTCCGGGGGCCGGGAAACGTAGCAGTCATTAAGGATGGATGCATGATCGAACTTAAGAACGTCAGTAAAACATATAAGATGGGGGATGAGGACGTTCGCGCGCTCCGGAATGTTTCAATCCAGATTAATCCCGGAGAATTTGTTGCCATCATGGGGCCTTCAGGATCCGGGAAATCTACGATGCTCCATATTCTTGGTTTTCTGGATCGGCCTGATTCCGGAGAGTATTTGCTTAACGGGAAAGATATCAGTGGCTTGGATGATGACCAATCGGCTGTTTTGCGTAATCAGATAGCAGGGTTTGTTTTTCAGCAGTTTCATTTGCTTCCCAGGATCACGGCCCTTGATAATGTGGCATTGCCTCTTATTTATGCCGGGAGGCAGAATTTGCGGACCAATGCTTTGCAGAAAATCAAGGATGTGGGGCTTGCGGCGCGCGCCGCGCATCAGCCCAATGAGTTATCCGGGGGGGAACGACAGAGGATTGCGATCGCCCGTTCGTTGGTTAATGAGCCGCTTATAATTTTTGCGGATGAACCGACCGGGAATCTGGATACTAAAAGTGAGGCAGAGATCATGGCGATCCTCAAGCAGCTGAATGCTCAGGGGAAAACCATTATTATGGTGACACATGAACGTGAAGTCGCAGAACATGCCAAGCGCGTTATTATGATGCGTGATGGCCAGGTCTTGTCAGATGTTACAAAAGAAGGTCAGGCGATACCGGTGACCATTGATCTTTCGCCTATCGGTGAGGCACTCTCCAAGACAACCGGGACTTTCGGAAGGGCTGAGCTGGCGGATCATGTCCGTCAATCGATCCATGCGATCTTCTCCAACCGGATGCGCTCGCGTTTGTCCATGTTGGGGATTCTAATTGGCGTTGCGGCTGTCATTGCCATGCTGGCGTTGGGGCAGGGAGCCAATGATTCGATCAAACAGCGGTTGTCTTCGTTGGGAACCAATTTATTGACTGTAAGAGCCGGGGCTTCACATATGGGGGGCGTTTCACTTGCCGCCGGCACGGTGACGCGATTCACATTACAGGATGCGGAGGAGATGAGCAAACTCTCCGGTGTAAAGCGCACGTCGCCTTCTGTTTCAGGGAGGGTGCAATTGGTTTCCGGTGCTAAAAACTGGAATTCCCAAGTTCAGGGAGCTGGCCTTCATTATGCTGAAATCCATGCTTCTGTTCCGGCTGTCGGACGGTTTTTTACCGAGGATGAGATGCGAAGCCGCAGCCGTGTCGCTGTGCTGGGGATGACGGTGGTGCGTCAGCTTTTTGGTGATGAAAATCCTGTTGGAAAGTTCATTAGGATCAACCGCATCAGTTTTCAGGTGATTGGTGTTTTACCTGAGAAGGGTGCGACTGGTTTTCGGGACGAGGATGACGTCGTTATAATACCTGTGAATACAGCCATGTATCGCCTTTTGGGTAAACAATACGTGGATTCTGTTGATGTGGAAGTCAGTGATTCAGCGCTCATGCAACAGGTGCAGGATTCACTTAAGGCACTTATTATCAAGCGAAGGCATTTAACGAAAGAGGAAGAGGATTCTTTTCAGATCCGCAACATGGCTGATATCCAGGCCACTCTGGAAAGTACAACACAGACGATGACCATGCTCTTGGGGTCGATCGCGGCCATTTCGCTTTTGGTTGGCGGGATCGGGATTATGAATATTATGCTGGTTTCAGTAACTGAACGCACAAGGGAAATTGGGTTGCGCAAAGCTATCGGTGCGCGCAAGTCTGATATTACAACACAGTTTCTTATCGAGTCGGTTATTATGACGGTTACCGGTGGGGTGATCGGCATTGTTTTTGGTGTGGCTGTTGCCATGCTTTTGTCTGTTGTGGCGGGATGGGCGACAAAGATTTCATTGATGTCGATTGTGATGGCCACAACTTTCTCGATTGCGGTGGGGATTGTTTTTGGTTTGAGGCCAGCTATCCAGGCGGCCAGTTTGAATCCTATTGAAGCGCTTCGTTATGAGTAGGTGGATTGAATGAAAAAAGAACATGTTCAGTTATGGCATAAGAAGCAGGGCAAAGAGACTGGCGTGAATGCCTTGGCCAAGCGCGGTACGATGAAAGGGGCGCGGCCCTCATGCGGGCATGTCAAACTGACACCAACACAATTGTTTTTAAAGGATCTTAAGACCGAGATTAGAAAAGCCACCCGAGTTTGACAAATCATCAAACATTTGTTAACATGTTTCCATATGAAATTTCCTGAAAAGTTAAAAAGTAAGAATATAGTTCTTGTTGGTTTTATGGCGTGTGGCAAGACGTTTACGTCGCGTGAATTAGCCCGTCAGCTTAACCGTGAGCGCGTTTCAACGGATGAGTTGATTGTGGCGCGTGAAAAGCGTTCCATTGCGGATATTTTTGTTCAGTCGGGAGAGTCCTATTTCAGGCAAGTGGAGCGTGAAGTGGTGCTTGAATGTGCCGGGCGTGAAGGCCTGGTTATCGATTGTGGCGGCGGTGTTGCTGCTAATGAAGAGAACTTCAATGCCCTTAAAGTAACGGGCATTAGTTTTTATTTGAACGCTTCCCCCGAAGCGATCCATCGGCGAACCAAGGGAGGAACTGATCGTCCTTTGCTTAACGTTGATGATCCGATGACTAAAATTAAAGAACTTCTTGCCAAGCGCGACCCCTTTTATCGCAAGGCGGATCATATTGTCGATTCCAGTGAAGACAATATTCCCAAGGTGGTCAATGAGATCCTTCATATCCTCCAAACTGTCTGAACAGGATGCGTTACTTGTTCTTAACGCGATCAATGGTTTTGGTATCAAGCGTATCCGTCAGTTGATTGAACGTTTCGGTTCAGCGGCACAGGCACTGTGCGAATCAATGGATATCTTCATCAATTATCCTGGCATACCGCAGGCATCGCGTGCGTTAATCCCGCATTTTAATGTGAAAGATTTTTTAAAGAAAGATCATCAGGCCTGCCAACGATTCGGGGCCAGGGTGGTGACGTTTATGGATGAAGATTATCCGGCAAGCTTGTTGCAAATTTCTGATCCGCCAGCGGTTCTTTATGTTTCAGGTGCATGGCCACAACGTTTGGATTGCGGGGTGGCGATTGTTGGATCTCGTCGTGCTTCATTGTACGGGTTACAAATTGCGCAGCGGTTTGCTGCCCAGCTGGCGGAGTTGGGGGTTCCGATAATTTCTGGTCTTGCCCGCGGGGTGGATGGGGCAGCACATCAGGGGGCACTTTTGGCTGGCGGCAGTACGGTGGCTGTCCTGGGATGTGGTTTGGATGTCATTTATCCCCCTGAGCATGCGCTGCTTTATCGCCAGATCAAGGCCCAGGGATGCCTTGTTTCCGAGTTTGCTTTTGGGACACAACCATTGCCATATAATTTTCCGCGACGCAATCGAATTGTCAGTGGCTTATCGCTGGGGGTTGTTGTTGTGGAAGCGAATATAAAAAGCGGGGCATTGGTGACAGCCGGTTTGGCGCTGGAGCAGGGTCGGGAAGTTTTTGCGGTGCCTGGGCGTATTGATAGTGATGTTTCGGATGGTCCGCATGCCTTGATTAAACAAGGTGCCAAGCCGGTTTTGTCGATTCAGGATATTCTGGAAGAACTTCCTGTTGAGATTGTCCAGGCGCCTGCTAAGGATGATGGCAAGACATCCCAGGCTTTGGTGCAGGGCCTTTCCAATGACCAGCGGCTTGTTTTTGGATTTATTAAAGAAGGCCATATGACATATGAGGCCCTGGAGTGTGCAACCGGCTTTGGGCCGACGGTCCTTCTGGACGCTTTATTGGCTTTGGAACTACAGGAAAAGATCGTTCAGAAGCCTGGAAAAATGTTTGTCTTAAAGGGGTGATGGAAAAAGTTTAATAAAATTGATTGCATATTCTTCATTTTTGTGGAAAGTATGAACAAGTACATTAACCTGAAGTTCACTATATCTTATGTCTAAAGCACTTGTCATAGTTGAGTCACCTGCCAAAGTTAAAACGATCAATAAGATCCTTGGCTCAAAGTATAAAGTCACATCTTCGATGGGGCATCTCATTGATTTGCCAAAATCAACGATCGGTGTGGATGTGGACAAGGATTTTGAACCCAAGCTTATTGTTGTACGTGCCAAACAAAAGGTTTTAAGTAAGCTCAAGAAAGAAGCCGTAGGCAAGACAGAGATTTATTTCGCGACTGATCCGGATCGTGAAGGGGAAGCGATTGGTTGGAATCTTGTGCCTTTTCTGGCAACAGATAAGAAAATTTTCCGCGTGGTTTTTCATGAAATCACCAAGGAAGCTGTTTTAAGGGCTTTTAAAGAGAAACATCAGTTTGATACGCAAAAGATAAACGCCCAGAATGCGCGACGTATTCTGGATCGTATTGTTGGGTATATGTTAAGTCCTGTTCTTTGGAAGAAGGTGGGAAGTCGTCTTAGTGCCGGGCGTGTGCAGTCCGTGGCACTGCGTTTGATCGTTGAACGCGAACGTGATATCCAGAAATTTGTGCCGGTTGAATACTGGCAGATCATGGTGCAGCTTAAAAAAGACGGGGTCAGCGATCTCTTGGATGCCCAGCTTGAAAAAATCGATGGGCAAAAGCTTGATTTGAAAACAGCTTCTGAAGCGGATTTTATTGTTCGTGAATTGGCTGAAAAGTTGTTCCGTGTGTCTGCTGTGACAACGCGAGAGGTCCGGCGCAATGCTTTACCTCCTTTTATTACAAGCACGTTACAGCAGGAGGCGTTTTCCAAGCTAGGGTTTAATGCCCAGCGTACGATGATGATTGCCCAGGAACTTTATGAGGGTGTTGAGATCGGCGAAGAAGACCCGGTCGGTTTGATCACTTACATGCGCACGGATTCGGTCAATATTTCCAATGAAGCCATGGGGAAAGTGCGAGATCTTATTGTTGAAAAATACGGCAAGCCTTATTTGCCGGAAGTGCCCAATAAGTTTAAATCCAAGAAGCAGGCGCAGGAAGCGCATGAAGCGATTCGTCCATCGGATGTTTATCGTTCTCCTGAAACGATCAAAAGGTATTTATCTGAAGATCTGTATAAACTTTATGAGCTTATTTGGAAGCGCTTTATCAGCTGCCAGATGACCCCGGCGGTTTTTGAGAATAAAAAAGTTGAGATCATGGCTGGGGAAAGGTATCAGTTTGGCGCTTCGGGATCGACGTTGATTTTCCCGGGTTGCTTGTCGCTTTACAAGACAAGCGAAGATGAGGAAAAGAAACAGGATCTGTCTCCTTACGCTGAAAATGATCTTTTGCAAATGACCGAGGTGAGGCCTTCGCAGCATTTCACCAAGCCGCCGGCCAGGTTTTCGGAAGCCAGTCTGGTCAAGACGCTGGAAGAGGAAGGCATTGGTCGTCCGAGTACGTATGCTTCCATCATTCAAACACTGGTGCTGCGCAATTATGTTACGCGGGAGCGTGGTTATTTTACCCCTACGCAATTGGGATGTCTTATCTGTGACCTTCTGGTGGCCAATTTTCCTAAAGTCATGGATATTTCTTTTACAGCCCAGATGGAAGAGCGTCTGGATATGGTTGAAGAAGGTACGCTTGATCATGTAACATTGCTCAGGGACTTTTATGGGCCTTTTCGCCAGGAGCTTGACGCGGCCATGGGCTCCATTGAGAAATCTACCATTACCTTTGATAAAGCCTGTCCGACTTGTGGCGGTGAGATGCTGGTCAAGTGGGGCAAGAATGGCCGTTTTGTCAGTTGTGCCGCATTTCCTAAGT
>JAZDPD010000092.1:0-8187 GCA_043798045.1 Candidatus Omnitrophota bacterium
GCTTGGGCATATGAAAGTTGCCAACGAATACGGGCTTTTGGATGAAAAAATTGCACAAAGTTCGAATCCAGATGATTTGTTGGATGCTGCAAGACGTATCCTTGAGGTTATTCCGGAGCATTCCAAGACAAGTTTTGAGAACATAAAGAGCGCAAATGAAGAAATTTCTCAGTTAGAGAAAGAGGAAACAAAGTTAAGCAATGATATCGGCCAAGCAAAAAAAAGATTGGCAGACATTGATTTGTTAAGGTCCGGATTGGTTGATTACGGGCATTCTGTTCGAAAACGAGCCGACAGATTACAAATTTCCCAGTGGCTTTCTAGTATTTTATCGGAGAAAAGAGAGTGTCTGGCTTGTGGCAGTTTGGAGCATCCCAAAGCCGCTGTGGAACTGGAAAAAGTTTCTGCTGCATTTAGAAAGGTTGAGAATGAAGCGTTGAGTGTGGCTGAGATTCCATCATCTTTTGCTAGAGAAGAGGCGAAAGTTAAATCAAATTTAGAAGATCTGTTAGATAAGCAAAAGAAGCTTCAGAAACGATATGATCTCTTGATGTCTCAGGATAAAAAGGCTCAGGAGGAATTCCAGCGGAATCAGAGCATGTTTATGTTCCTTGGGCATTTAAGAGCATCTCTGGAAACGTTCGAGAGACTGGCAGACGGCGGTGAATTTCAGAGAGAAATAATGATTCTAGAAGAAGAGTATAAAGATTTACAGTCGAAGGTTGATGCTAAAGGCGTTCAGCGTCGCGTTGATGCCGCTACAGCAAAAATTGGGCAGAAGATGCAGTCGTATCTTATGACTTTGGATGTTGAAGAAAAGTATAAACAAATATCTCCGAAGTTCAGTGTTAAGGACCTGAATATTAAAGTGTTAAGCAACGATGACAATTGGCATTTTCTTGCCGAGGTTGGCAGCGCTTCCAATTGGGTATCATTTCATCTGGCTCTTATGTGTGCGCTACAAGAGTACTTTATTGAGCAAAAACTTTCTTGTGTCCCAAGTTTGGTGATCTTTGATCAACCAAGTCAGGTGTATTTTCCAAAACTTAATCGCGAACAGAAGAAGGTTGAAGATGACCCCCAATATCAAAGTGAAGATGTGGAAGCAGTAAAGAGTATGTTTAGGACACTTGCCAAGGCAGTTCTTGCAAGTAACGGCGGATGGCAAAGCATTATTCTTGATCATGCCGATTCAGGGATTTATGGGGATATTGACGGCGTTTGTGAGGTAGCAGAATGGAGAGGTGGGGATAAATTGATACCTGTTGATTGGATGTCAACTTAGAGGGATGGGAATCAGGTGTGTCTTGATGGGATTAATAATCCTCATTGGTATTTCTTATATAAATGCTGTTGAGTTATTTAAACGGGAGGGTTTATGGGCAAGATGAATCTCAGTCAGGATTTAAAGAAGCATATGGCCGGAGTATTAGGGATTAAGCCTAAAGGGCTCGATCTTAGTGATGGAACTGTACTTGGGCCCCAAAAACCGGAATACACGAATCTTGACACCCTTCTTAAGATTCAATCTGTAAGTAATTTTGGAAATTCGATAACGTTAAGTGATGGATCTCGATGGAGACTTAACAAAGAAAGCTCTTTGAAGCACAAATATACGTCTGATGAAATTGTGATTGTTAGAGCGTCTAAGTTTGCAGGGCCAGTTATTTATAGTATTGAGCTTCAGAATAAGCAGAAGGATAGTGCACATTGGTACTTTGAAGGTTTCAAAGCGGAGTAAATTCCTATGAAAATCGATAAAGTTACTATTGATAAGATCAACCCAGCCGCCTATAACCCGCGCCTTGATCTTCAGCCCGGCGACAAGGAATACGAGAAGCTCAAGAAAAGCATTGATACTTTTGGTTATGTCGAGCCTTTGGTTTGGAATAGTCGTACAGGTAATCTTGTTGGCGGGCATCAGCGGCTGAAAATTTTGATCGAACATGGCCAGACCGAGGTCGAGGTCAGCGTCGTTGATCTGGATGACACCAAGGAAAAGGCCCTCAATCTTGCACTCAATAAAATTCAGGGCGATTGGGATCGAGATAAACTCGGCCATTTGCTGGATGAGCTAACCAAATTGGAAGGCTTTGACACTGGATTAACTGGCTTTGATCCCGGCGAGATCAGCCAAGCCCTTGATTGGCTTGTCGACGACGTTGAGGATAAACCAGAGTTTGATGAGAATGCGACTGCTATTACGGTTTCCGGCGATCTTATTGAGTTGGGGCCGCACCGCATTCTCTGCGGCGATTCTACTAAAACAGAGGATATTGACCGACTATTGGCTGGAAATAAGGCCGGGCTTTTGTTCACCGACCCACCTTATAATGTCGATTACGGAGGGAAGAGGGCTGGCTCCGGCGATAATTGGGATAAGATTGCCAATGATAATATGCCGCAAGACAAATATGAGGAGATGCTAAAGAAGGTTTTGACCAATGCTGTTGCGGTTTTGGATGCGGGGGCGTGTGTCTACATCTGGAACGGCAGTCGTCAGTTCGGGCTGATGTATGTGATGCTCCTTGATCTGGGAATGCGTGTATCTGGAGTTATAACTTGGGCTAAAGAGACCTTTGCGATGGGGCTTCATGCTTACAGCATTGACTATAAGCAACAGACGGAATTTTGTTTGTACGGATGGAAAGAAAAAAATGGGACTCATAAGTGGTATGGCCCGGAGAACGAATCCACTCTTTGGCAGATCAAGCGCGACTCGACGATTAATTATATTCATCCGACTCAAAAGCCAATTGCCGTCGCTACACGAGGTATAAGAAACAGTTCTAAGCGTGGCGATATTGTTTTGGACTTGTTTCTGGGATCGGGGACGACATTGATCGCAGCGGGGACTTTACAGCGGCGTTGCTATGGTATTGAAATGGACCCGGGTTATTGTGACGCTATTGTCAGAAGATATGTTCAGCGTTTCGGGCGGGATAGAGTGAGCGAGGAAATCATTAAGAAATATCATCTCTAAAAGGCTGTATTCAGGTTTGTGGATAAGGGGGACGAAGATATGTCAGACGAAACACTCAAAGGGAATCTGGAAGACACACCAGTTCTTCATATTCTTAAACAGATAGCTAACGGCACGCTGGACCCCAAAACCTTGTCGCCAGAAGTGCGGCAGGATTGTGTGCGGTGCATGCATGGTCTTGGAAAAGATGTCTCATCCATGGCGTCTGTTTTGCAGGTAAGCGACAAGACGATCCGAAGAGACAAGGCCGAGATTGTTGAGAAGGATGCGAAAGCCATTCCCGCTGATTACCAGCAACGTTTACGTGGCGATTTGACGACCAGGATGTCGAGCATCAATGATCTGATGATGCGTCTGGCCAATGACCAAAGCTTTTTAGGACAGGATAGAGTTCAGGCGGGATATCATGTATGGAAAATGATCAAAGATGAAATTGAGATCGCTCGGGGTTTGGGGCTTTTACCTTCAGAGGCATTTAAAATTGAAGCGACTGTTGGTCAGGAACGCGAAAAGACGCCACAGCAGCTCAAAGATGAATTGGCTCGCCTTGAGAAAATTGCGACTGATGGCGGAAGTATCAATGATCCGGAAGTTGTGAAACTTATTGAGGATATTCGTCGTAACATTGCGCTGGGGGAGGCCAAACAGGGGTTGGCGCGATTGGAAGAGAAGATCACGGAGTTAAGAAATGCCAAGGAGTCTTCAGGTGGCCAGTGAACTGAATACGTTAAGTCAACTGCGCAGGAAGATGGGTGAGAAATCTGTTCTGGCCTTTGCCCAGACGTATTTCCCCAGGCATGCTGCCTATAATCCGTGTACCTTCCACCATGAGATTTGTGGTTTGCTTCAGGAAATGTCTGAGAAACGCAGCGGTCGTCTGGCTGTTGCGGCGCCGCGCGCCCATGCCAAAAGTACGGTGGTGAGTTTCTTTTATGTGATGTGGTCGATTTGTTACAGCAAGGAACGTTGTATTCTGATCCTTTCGGCTACGGCCAAGCAGGCTCAGCAGTTGTTGTCGGGTGTTTCTGTCGCCTTGGATACCAATACGCTTCTTCAGGAGGACTTCCCCGAGGTCTTTGCTCCGGAAACAAAAGCGCGAACAAAATGGACACAGGACCAGATCGTTACGCCGAACAACATCATGGTCGCAGCGCTGGGAGTAGGGCAAGAATCGCGAGGGTTCAAGCATGACGCGGATCGACCGACGTTGATCATTCTTGATGATGTTGATGGTGAGAAAAACACATTTAACAGTGATTCCAGAGATAAGGTTCTGCGTTGGTTCACAGGGTTTGTTCTTAAGGCCGGAGCGCCCAAGACGTGTAATTTTGTCGCCGTTGGGACGTTATTGCATCGTGATTCCTTGTTGTCGCGGTTGACGAGGGTGGGTGAGTTTCTGGATTGGGAGAAACGTATTTATAAGGCGGTCATCAAATTCTCTGCACGCACAGACCTTTGGGAAAGATGGAAGAATATTCTGTTTGGTAACGGGGAAGTCTACGAAGATGAGGCGGGTTTTGCGGCAGCCAACAAGTTCTTTGAGGCAAATAAACAGGATATGTTGGAGGGAACAAAGGTTCTTTGGGAAGAAGTTGAGAATTATTATGCCCTGATAAAGATCAAAGAGCTTGAGAGTTCTTACAGCTTTGACGCGGAGAAGCAGAACGACCCGTCCAATGCCAAAGAGTGTCGTTTTAATCCCGACACATTTACTTATTGGGACCGCGAATACGGGCAGAGTGTGGATGAACTGCTCGCTTCTTTTAAAGGTGACTACACAATCATCGGAGCCCTTGATCCCAGCGTAGGAACAATGAAGACCAAGAATGATCCTTCAGCAATCGTCATTCTGGCCAAGCACCAAGGGAAGCTATATGTTCTTGATGCTGATATAAAAATGCGACCGCAGGAGGAGATCATTGAGGCGGTCGTTAATTACTGCAAGATCCGTAAACCGATTAGCAAGTTTATTGTTGAAGCTAACACATGCCCGGGGCTTTTACTTAAGAATATACAAGATCGGGCACATCAAGAGAATGTTGTCGGGGCATTTAAAGAAATACGCACGACAAAGAATAAAGACTTCAGAATCTTTGGCATGGAGACGCATATTACGACCGGGCAGGTCGTGTTTTCGTACAAGCATACTGAATTGCTCGATCAGCTTAAATATTACCCAAGAGGGGATCATGACGATGGTCCTGATGCTCTTGAGATGGCTTTGAGAGAGGCTGTGGCGGATGGAGTTGGCTTCGTGGATCTTACAGTCATAAGAGATAAACATGGGCGCGACATAAACCACCGTGACTATGGTCAAACCACCCCAGCAGAGGATTGCAGGGATGAGGACGATGACGATGATGGCCCGGCGCGCCCGTTTTATAGGTTGGATTAATCTATGGGGATCTATGGCGCTGCAGGTATTATTTATAAAAGTTCAATGTCGGAAGTGTAATATATGGGAGTAAATTGTTTGGATGAATATTTAAAATGGAACAATGCGATTGCGCAGTACTTCTTTCGTGGAGAGAAGACGGGAGCTCTGGTTGGCGCGGTCGTCTTTTTATCAGTTGATGCCGCGGCTATTGAAGATGTCGCAGAAAAGTTTGGAATTTGTGAAAAAGCTCAGGCTGTTGAATGTTTTAAGGAGTCAGTGTTCTGGGCATTGGGTAATCCTTATATATTTACACAACTTAAAGAGTTTCCATTATCAGTAGCATATTTGGCATTTTTGGTCTTAGTGGCATCTTATCGACATTCCGATGATGAAACTATGGCTCACGCTTACATAAAACGTTTGCGTGAGGAATTAGGTGTTGATCCGTTGAGGGGACAGTGGCCAATCGATCAAGAAGCGATGTTGGGATATTGGGTTAGTTTAGCTAAATGGTTACAGGAGAATAGAGACCGTTACGCTGAGGTGTCTGTGCCTGAAAGTGGGCATAGATATGTACGGTATCCATTACATCATGGTTTGCTTACTCGTGAAGAGATGCCAGGCTTTTGGAACCCATTCTTTATTCATTTTAAAATACAAAAATTATACTATAGCGAGTACTTTGTTGAAGATTTTGAACCAAGACTGCGAAATGTTCAGTCATGGGATCCAAAGGTTAAACAATCGAAATTAAGCGATATTGTTGAGCGCTGTCAATCGTTTGAGTACCGCTGTGCTTTAGCTCGGCAAGGGATACATTTTCTGAAGACTTGGGCACAGGAGGGCATGCTTGATGGTATTCAGCGGAAGGGGCTTCGTCGTAAGAGGGTTTTCTTTTTAGAGGAAGAGAGTTTGTCAAGTTGGCTGCTAAAGGTTGGGTCATGCGTAGAGGATGCAGAGGCATCTGTTGAGGGACAAAAAGAATTGCTCAACCAGAAGTTTGTCCAGTCTGGAGGATCTCTTTTTGACCAAAGACGTCAGTTTATCGCCGGAGAATGTTCCGCATATTTATGCGCGGCGACTAATTTTGTACAGGTTTATGCTGATTTAACAAATCTCTCTTCACATGTTTTTGTGTATGAAGGGGTAAATGGTGTAGTGAATCAACAAAAGGTGTGTAAAGTCTCCAATTTAGTCGAGGGTTATGTTTTGCTAATATTTGAAATACGAGCTTCGTTAACTGAAGGGGAAGTCGAAGTTTGTAAATACTTTAAGAAAGATGATTTTCGGATTGGAAAACAATTTCAATTTTGTAATGGCATTCTTCTTCATGGGAAAACATGGCTTACGGGTTATCCACCAGAAATCGTAGTCCCTAAAGAGACAGGAATAAGATCTTTTTGGCTAGTTAATAATGGAGTCCAAATAGAATTAAATGTAGATAAGAATGAAATTTTTAATTGTACGAGGATTAAGTCTCTCGTAGGAGTTGATATTTCCCAGCCTGGTAATTATGGGGTTTATTCTAGGAGCTCCTCTCCGCAACGATTTGATGTTGTTGGTTCAGAAGTGTTATCTTCTGCTCAGTTCTATGGAGGAGGGAAGAGAGGGTATACGATTCGGCAGGGAGGGTATCCAGTTGGGGTTGATGAGAGTAGTAAGAGGGATCAAGGGGGATTCGCTGGGCTAGATTTCTCCAAAGTTGTACTAGCATTAAATATGTCATGGAATCAATATTTGGAAGAGATTAGAATTATCCGGAAAAGAAAGTTCTATATGGAGGGGGCTTTTTGATGGAAATCTTTGCTGGCATCTATAATCGAAAAGATGAGAGTTCTCCAGGATTTATAAATCATGTTGTTCGGGTTCGGGGAACTGATTCCGATCTTATTTTTGAGGATATTTCTCGAGATGAGACGATTTTAGGTGCGAATCGAGCTGTATTTATTCCACATTCAATTAAAGATTTAGCAATTTTAGTTTCGGATATGGTCGTTTTTGCTAATGGTATTGATCAAAATCTTGATGCTAGGTATATCGATAGAAATAAGTTGGTTGTTCATGATAAGGGGCACGTGAGACAGGCTATTCCTGTAGTAAATTCTGTGGAAGATGAGCTGATCTCCTCAGAATACACGGGTTCTGTATGGGTAAAAGAAAGTAATGGGTATGGATTATATAAGCACATAGATGGCATTTGTCAGCCTGGCCACTCGGTTGATGCATTTGTTCCCCTTTACGATGTAAAGATTGAGAAGTTTATGTATACCTGGTCTGGGCGCAAGTATTTTGTAGGACTTCCTTCGGAGGTTGAGGCGTTGAAGGTTGGTTTCCTAGATAAAGCTGGTTCAGAAAAAATTCTTAAGATGTTTGAGCTACTGTTCAAACAGCATAAATATGCTCCTTTGTTGAAGCAGATTAAACAGAATCATCCTGATTGGGAAAAGGACTTGCACTCTGCCTATGTTCAGAAACACAGTGGCACTCCAGAGACTGTAATAAGAGAACGAATAGATAAAGTTAAGTTGATGGCATCGACGTTAATAAGAAGTGAAGAAATACTAAAGGAATGTTTTAGCTCACCGTTGTTTGAGAGTGTATTCTCGGGTGTTTACAAAGAATTTCTTGAAAACAAGCGAGAGGAGTGGGAACTCAAGTTGAAGGAAGAGCTTTCAGACAAGCTGTTGACTTTAAAAGATATTGACGGGCAAATTCTTGTTAAGAATGAAGAGTTGGAAAAGGTTCGTGTTCGTGTAGCAGGCATGCTGGCGCCTGTTGAGCGGGCGTTCGAGAAACTAAAAAATGAGACTATAGGGGGATTAAACTC
>JAZDPD010000095.1:0-2122 GCA_043798045.1 Candidatus Omnitrophota bacterium
AACCATGAACCATTGTACTTGATCCCAGTTGGATGGAAGCGTTGATGTCGATAATCATAAGTTGGAAAATGTTTCAGCAGACTATCTTAACTCATAAGAAAGCCTATAATAAAGAGATCAACGCCATATCTCGCCGGTAAAAAAAATGATTACAACCCATACCAAGAGACAATGAATCAGGAGAGGATCACCATGAAAGGAAAAGTCTGGACATTTACTCCACATTTAGGAGGAAAAAAGATCACTGGGAGCAATGGTGATGCTTATAGGTTAAATGGATCTGATAAACGGACCATCTAAAGCATGGAGAGACGGATATGGATAGTAAGATTAAGGAAGCAATCTTCAGGCAGGTAGAGCAGGAACCCTTTGCCAAGAAATTCGACCTGAAATTAGTTGATCTGGATGAAGGCTATTCAAAAGTTGCGATGGTCTTCACACCGGATATGGAAAACATGTTTGGGAAAGCCCATGGAGGTGCACTTTTTGCTCTGATTGATGAAGCTTTTGAAACCGCCGGCAATTCCCATGGCACTGTGGCCGTTGCCTTGAACATGAGCATCAGTTATTTTGCCTCCCCTTCTACAGGCGCCACATTAACCGCTGAAGCCAAAGAAATTAACCGAACCAACAAAACCGCTGTTTATGACATCAAGGTAGTTGAAGGAGAGAGCCGTCTTCTTGCCTCTTGTCAGGCTCTTGTCTATCGGTTGGATAAAGCGTTACCGTTCCTCGATCAAGATTAGGGAAAGGAAATTCGTTATGACCCCGATAGAAATGAGGGGTTACTTTATGACCTATCGGCCCCACTTCATCTTAGCATAGAACATTCCGCAGCCCAGAGCCAATGCTATGCCATTCCAAATGATGACAGACATCAACCCATTCAGAATTCCATAGACCAGCCAGAAGGCGATACCGATGTTAAAAAACAAACAGAAGGTCAGGCTTATCTCATGGGCGCTCTTGAGCTTGAAAAGTCGCCATACTTGTGGGACCATTCCCATGGTCGTTAGAAATCCGCCAACAAATCCGATCAGTTCCTTCCAATCCAATTGGTTTCTCCAACTTTTTATACTACACGGAAAACTTATAACCAATCCATATGCCAATAATCCCGCCAATAAAGCTGCCCAATAATGAGACCATGAGTTCGTCGAGCCCAAACAGCGCAGGCAGATACCCCCCCGCTATAGAACCTACAACCATTCCCAGCATAATCAGCTTTTTTCGAGACATGATTGTTGCCATTCATTGAATATTATAAATTCATCATTTGACTTCCTTCAAACTGTTCATTAAATCCTTCTTCCAATTGTCGAGTTTGCCGACGAAATGGTTACGCTGTTCCCGTGACATCAGGCGGTCAACGGCAACGATATTTTTGATCAACATGCGCCGTTCTTCCATATACAATAAACGACCGCGTTCGGTTGTTCTCATTGTCGCGGGATTCTTTACCCATTGATCGAGAAAGCTTTTGATTTCATCTCGGGGAAGCGCACGCCCAAGAATGGCAAGGAGACTCTTCTGTGCCTCCTGCGTCTGCGCCATATGATCACGCTGAGGCTGTCGTGATAGGCCGAGGATGGATCCTACCGCTTTTGCCTGTGCGGTGGTTATTCTGCCATAGAATCGCTCAACTTGCTGTCTTGCCCGCGATGCCTGTTTTTTTGCATATTCTTCGTCATTCAAGGCAAGAATTTTCTCCTCTCGTTTCTGCGAATCCAATAAATTTTTCCGGAGATATGCCACATTCGACTCGTCAAGTCCGGCGAGATATTCCGCGGCATCGGCAGTCAATGGAGATAAATGGCGCACCCGGATCTCATCCCATTCGTGAAAAAGCAAGGCGGCCTTCTCCTCAGTCAGTCCGCCGAGGATGGTGTCTTGGCTCTTCTGCAGAAAAAGAACAAGCTCGGGACCTGCCTGTTCTTTGAGGCGTGTCACAAGTGCTGTAATCCTCGGCTGCCACTCCTTTTCCTCGTCCAAAGAGAGGTCAAAGTAGTGGTCAAGCTGATACATTACCAGCCATTCTGCATTGTTCCATGCCAGCTTCGGTAGTGTACACGCCTCCATAAGCACGACAAATGAGAAGAATACAAGGAACCAGGATTTCTTC
>JAZDPD010000225.1:0-15773 GCA_043798045.1 Candidatus Omnitrophota bacterium
ACTATTCCTTTATTTTCATTCCCCGATAAAGCTTTTCAGTACTTTTAAGCTTTTCCAACGCCTCTTTATTGGTCATATCTTTTCTGACGGCCAGCCAATAAGCCTTAACCGCCCAATCATAGACCTTATCTTCTGCAAAAACATCACCCACCGCCAGAATTTCACGTATGCCGCGCTCCAACGGAAAAATCTGTTTGTCTAATATATCATAAGCATTTTGATATTGCTTCTTTTTCGCAAACACTTTTGCCCGAACATACGGAGCCCCCGGATCACCCGCGATATCATCAAGCCTCTCTGCCTGCTTAAGCGCATAATCATATTCACCAAGGCCGACATACGCCAAGGCCAACCCACGTCGTAATTTCATATCATCAGGTTCCTGCAAAAGAGCCCAACGATAATTCTCAAACGCATTTTGATAGGCGTGCCGTTGACCATAAATCCGCGCCTTTATCTTGAATGCTTCCAAACATCCCGGCAAAACAGCCAGCGCGGCATCAGCCTGGGACAAGGACTGATCCAAATACCCCATGTCCTTGAGCATGGTCGCGCGATTGATTTCGCGATAAGGGAACGACTGGGCAGACCCCATACGACGCATATCCGAAACCGCAGGAACCCATGTATTAAAATCAATGGCATACTGACGGATCAAGGGCTCATTCTCAGGCACATTTCTCAAGAAAATCAGCCCGTCATGATCAAAATAGACCAGCGACCAGTCTTTATCCCCAACCAGAAGATCAAGCATATTCCCAGACGGACGGGAATAGGCCGCACTGATAAATACCGTCTTGATGCCATATTTATCCACAACCTCATTAAATGTTTTTGCATCACCCTCATCCACGATCTTCCGGTACGTTTTAAAGAATTCAATGCCATAAACCTCCGTGCGGCCATCAATAAAAACCCTGACCTGGGGATACGCCCTGCCAACAATATAGGCTCCGGAATTAAAATCATTAAAATGACCCCGCTTATGTTGTTCTTGATCAGAAAATCAACGGCATTCTCCGGAAAAATACGCTGGCCCACACCCAGAATTTCACTCTTGCGTTCATATCGGCTGAAATCATAATATCCGTGCCGAGCCAACTCAGCACCGTAATTAATCACCACAACGATCAAGGCTATTTTTGCAAGCCACCCGGCCACAAGCTCAACCGGCTCATTAATGAATCTTGCCGGGAAAAACTTCTTCAGGTCAATCTGTTCCAAATTGATAAGCGTGGCCGCATACGCCACCACAGCCAGGTAAATCATATTGCGCAGCGCAAGAACACCAAAAAACACCATCACGATCCAAACCAGCAACAATCCGATATTAATACGCCGGATATTAAAAATGAAACTGATCGTTGAAACAATGATGAGCACCTTCAGCGGAAGCTCTTGTGTAAAATCAAAAAAAGCCGCCCAATGAAAAGCCGGCCGAAGCTCCGTGATATATTTAAAAAACAAACGGGATTCACCGGAAAGTTGCCACATCACGCGGAAAGGATACACAGCCCCCTCCCAACCCAGCGGATTGATCAGCGTTGACAAAAGGACAAGCGCAAAGGCCAGGATCAAACGCTTGAAACCGGCATCACTCAAACGCCCCTGCTCACGCCACCCGACAGGAACAACCTCACACCGCTTGATGCCCTCTGCCAGCAGAAAAATAAAAACAAGTGCCGGCCCTGCAAAAAAGAATCCGTGCATGTTGGTCCACAATACCTGAAAAAAACAAAGCGCCAGCCAAGACCACTTCTTTTCCATTGAAGTCAAAAGAATCATCAGGAAAAGAATGAAATACAAAACACTGAAAAGATCCGGCCTCACCGTAAAACGGGTTTGATAAACCTGAAGAACAAAGAACAGCAATGACATGATCACTATCTGCCGATCAGTCCGGTAAGCCCAAAGCAATAAAAGCAAAAACGTAACAACAACCAGGAACGACTGCATCACAAGCACACCATTCATGTCAAAAACGGAATGGATCGAATAAACCACGGTCTGGAATAACCACTCGTGGTTAACCCAGGGCTTACCCGCAATCGTTCCGGAGAGAATATCCTGTGCGGGCACATGGCCGGTCGAGGTGATCACCTCACCCATTTTAATATGCAGCCAAAGATCCAGATCCTTGACCTCCAGAAGGGCTGCAAAAGCGATGAGGCCGAAAAAAGCCCCCAGCGCCATAATCCCGAACCAACGCGTCAAATTACGGAAGAATTCCAGGCTCATCAAAGCACCTCATAATTAAATGCCGCTTGCAACAATCCCTGTGTATACGGATGAACAGCCGCCTTGAATAATGTATCACAGTCGGCCTGCTCCACAACACGCCCCTCCTGCATCACCGCCACCTGATGCGCCAGCCGCCGCACCACGCGCAAATTATGGGAAATAAAAACATAGGTCACATCCATCCTTTGCGAAAGTTCCTCCAGCATCAGCAGGATATCCCGCTGCACCAGAACATCCAGGGATGACACCGCCTCATCCAGGATAAGAACTTTAGGCGAGGTCATCAACGCCCTGGCAATGGCAATGCGCTGCCGCTCGCCGCCGGAAAATTCATGCGGATAACGCGCCAGGATGTCTGCCGGCAATTGTACAAACCCGAGGGTTTTTCGCATCCGGGTCAAATCTTCGCCAACACTCCTGCGCGGCTCAAGGTGCAAAGCCTCCGAGAGAATCATCCGCACCGAATACCGTGGATCAAGACTGGAAAAGGGGTCCTGAAAAACCATGCGTACCTTTTGGCAAAAAACGCTCCGTCGGGAACACATATCCCCCAAAGTCTTCCCTTCAAATGCGACAGTCCCCGCATCAGCCTGTACAAGACCCATAACAACCCTGGCCAGGGTTGTCTTACCGCACCCCGACTCACCCACAACCCCTAAATGCTCACCGGCCGCCACTGTCAGACTAACACCATCAAGCGCCCTGACACCATTGGGAAACGTCTTGGTCAAACCCTGAACATTGATAAGCATCTCCCGCATCACATGTTCCCCGCAGCCATAAGCTCTTTTGTGTAAGGATGCGCCTGGCCCACAACACGCCCGCGCATCAAGACCACTATTTCATCCGCCAAAGCCTTCACCATGCCCAGATCATGCGTGATGAGCAAGACCGAAAGTCCAAGCTCACAGCGCAGCTTGCGCAACAACCCCATAACCCTGGCCTGAGTCATCACATCCAGACTGCTTGTTGGCTCATCCGCAATCAGCATGGCCGGTTTTGTGCAAAGCGCCATGGCCAGCATCGCCCGCTGACGCAGGCCGCCGGAAAGCTCATGCGGATAGCTCTGCGCCACACGCCCCGGATCCGGCACCTCGACAAGACCCAGAAAATCCATCATTTTGCGTCGCGCCAGAGCCCCGCCGGAAGGATGATGGGCTGCCATCGCAGATAAGATCTGATCTCCCACAGTAAAAACAGGATCAAAAGCGCTCGCTGATTCCTGAAAAGACATGCTGACCACGCCACCACGCAAACGCCGCAATGACTCGCCATTCATTTTAACAACATGCCGGCCGCTGACCATGATCTCGCCGGATTTTACAACCATAACAGGAGGTAAAAGGCCCAGGATGGAAAGCCCCAAGGTCGTCTTGCCGCTGCCAGACCCCCCCACAACACCAACAATCTTTCCAGGCGCAATAGATAAGGAAACCTCATCCAGGATAAGCGTTCCCGGAGAACCACGCAACGCCACTGTCAGATTTTTGATGCAGCAAAGATCATTCTTCACGCACACTCCCTTTATACATCGGATCCCATGCATCACGCAAAGCATCCCCCACCAAATTAAAACACATCACGGTCACTCCGATAGAAAATGCCGGCCACAATATCCAGGGGGCAAACTGAATACGAACAATGCTCATGGCCTCCGACAACATATTCCCCCAGCTGGCATACGGATCCTGAATGCCCAAACCGATCAGGCTCAGCGCTGACTCACCCAGAATATACCCGGGCACGGCCAAAGCGACCGCGGCCAGTGAATACGAAATCGTATGTGGAAGAATGTGCCGCATGATAATCTCCATATCCCCCACCCCCATGGTGCGCGCCGCAAGAACATAGTCACGTTCCTTCAACGACAAACACATCCCGCGGATCACACGTGCCAGGCCAGCCCATCCAATGAACGAAAGAATAATCACGATCGCTGCGTACACCTGCAGCGAATTGAAATTATCCGGCACAGCGGCACGCAAAGCAAGCAAAAGATAAAATCCGGGAACCATCATGATCATTTCACACACCCGCATGAGTACATAATCAACCCTCCCGCCCCAATACCCCGCTATCCCTCCGATCAACAAACCAACGGCAAACGAAATGGCCACACCCAAAAGACCGATGGTCAATGAGACCCTCGCCCCGTGCACCATGCGCGAAAAAACATCTCTTCCCCGGCTGTCAGCCCCCAACAAATAAATACGGCCTGGCTTATCCACCAGGAACAAGTGACGGTCCGACGTTATAAATCCAAGAAACCGATACGGCTCACCATGCCCCATGAACCTTACAGGGAAGATCTCCTTGGTCACAGTGTAATTCCGTCGACGATATTGATCATAAGACATGCTCACCCCGCGCACATGCAGCCCCACCCAATGCCCATCCGGTGACAGAACGCCCATAGTTGTCGGTGGACAATATGTATGCAAGCGAGATTCATCTTTTAACGGATAGGGTGCAATCACATCCGCCAATAGGGCCACGGCATACAAAAACCCGAGGACCCATAATGCCACAAGCGCTATGCGGTCCTTGGTAAACCTCTGCCAAGCCAATTGAATTTCACTCAATGATTTTTCCATAAACCATACCGGGAAAAGGGCGGACACATGGGCCCGCCATTACATTTTAATACGGGGATCAGCCTTCGCCAAAGCAATATCCGCCAACAAATTTCCAATCACAAACAAAACCCCACCCATCATCATGCTGGCCATGACCAGATAAATATCTTTGGAACGCACAGCCGTAAGCATCAAACTACCCAAGCCAGGCCAACTGGTAACGATCTCCATGAGCGCAGCCCCGCTCAATAATGCAGCAAACTCGTACCCCAAGAGTGTGATGAGCGGATTAATGGCATTGCGCAAGGCGTGAACATAAATCACACGGCTTTCCGGCAACCCGCGCGCTCGCGCCGCCAGGATATACTGTTTACCCAACACCTCCAGCATATTGCCACGCATGATCTTTTGCAGGGCCGCAATCGACCCCAGCGACAAGGCTGTTGCCGGTATAACCAAATGCCTCAAAAGATCAACCACGCGCACGGCCCATGGCCAATCCTGTGAACCCGGACTTTCCATCCCGCCCAAAGGAAGCCAACCCGTGACACTGGCGGCATACAACAACACCATCGCCACAAAGAATCCCGGCAATGACAAGAATACATAAGCAACAAACTGCAATATCCTGTCCGGCCACCGGCCACGTCTAAGGGCCGCCCAGATCCCCAGCGGGATCGCGATCAACCATGTCAGAAGAAATGCCGTCAAAGACAAAATAAATGTATTCCCCAAACGTGCAAAAATGATCTTGGCTACCGGCACATTGTAATAAAAAGAATATCCCAATTCGCCATGCCCCAAACCCATCAGCCAATGCAAATACTGCTGCCACACCGGCTTATTGAGCTGATACAACTTCTCATAATACGCCAGGGTATCTTTGGATATCTGCGGATCCATGCGCATGGTATCCAGAAAATTCCCTGGCGTCATGGCCATGAGCATGAATGTCACAAAACTCATGACAATAAGCAGTCCTGCCGCAATCAACAGCCTTTTTATAATATATTTAAGCATATAATTTCAATATTACCTGTACGGGCGGCCCCCCAACACAATGCGTTGGGGCCGTCGACACGAACATGTTTCCATAAATCCTGGCAGACTTTTACCAAAAAGATTCTTATTGTATTAAGAGTACTATTAAACATTATTCTTTTATATAAATCTCTTCAAGATTATGAAGCACCCCGCCAAAGGGCGACGGTTTTAAATTGCCCAATTTATCTTTCACCGCCACAAGCCGCGCGCCCAGAGCCGTATAAATAACAGGGAGTTCTTTGGCGGCAATCTTCTGATATTCATCGTAATACGCCTTGCGTTTGTTCTCATCAAACTCCTGAACCGCCGCTGTAAAAATATCATCCACCTCCTTTTCCCAGGCTGTAGCAGGTTGCGCCTGTTTCGGATTCCACAGATGCAGCTGTCCAGACGAACGCCAGACGTTCTGCCCGAAATGCGGGTCAACACCGCCAGTCAACCCAAGGATCAGGGCATCCCAATCATACGTTGACGTTAATTTGGCAACCAGCGTATTAAACTCAACCTGCTGCAGATTGACCTTCATCCCGATACGCTCAAGATCGCTGCGGATGATCCCCGCAATGTCCACGCGCTCCGAATTGTCCGCGTTAGTGTAAAGATTAAATTCCAGCCTGTGTCCGCCAGCATCTTCAAGAACGCCATTCTTATCCTTAAACCCCATCTGCGCCAGCAAGCGCCGCGATTGATCCAGATCAAAAGGATATTTGTGCACATCCGGGCAATAAAAAAAGCCAGACGCCGGGCTTTCCGGAGAATCCTGCGGATACCCCAGCCCGTTCTTGACAATATCAATGATGCGCTTCTTATCAATGGCATGGGCAACTGCCTGACGAAAACGGATATCCATAAACCAGTCATGCTTATACCCCGCCACGAAAGGCTTTTGCGTCTTGGGGTTAACCCCCGGATTCTGATTGAACGTGATAAAACTACTGCCCATATCAGGCCCGAGGTCATACACCGTAAATCCTTTTTTCTTTTCCTCGGGTTTGAGTAAAGGATAATCCATACCCCGCATCGCATACACATCGATACTGCCTTCCAGAAATTTAAGCAACTCAACATCCATGCTGGGAACAATCGCATACTCGATTTGCTGCAAATACGGCAACGATCCGCCCGCAGGAGACTTTTTCCAATAATAGGGGTTGGCGTGAAAAACCAGGCGGCGTCCGGGCTGATAATCAGAAAGCATGAATGCCCCGGTTCCGACAATATCAGACGGCTTCACATCAATGCCCCAGGCAAAATTGAACTTCTTGGCCTTAACCAAGGAAGCTAAAACATGTTGCGGCAAAATCTCCTGCCCAAGACTTCTCAAGAAAGGAGCAAAACGAACAGGTAATGTAAAACGAACCGTCGTTGCATCAAGCGCCTCAACCACAATCGGCTTGCCATCCAGTGTAAAAATATCACGTGCCGAATTAGGCACATCGTCATTAAAAATCAGTTCTTTAAACGTAAAAACAACATCCCGGGCTGTGAAAGGAACCCCGTCCGACCAACGCAACCCAGGCCTCAAATAAAATGTCCAGACAAGCCCGTCCCCGGACGATTCCCAACGCTGTGCCAGATTGGGAATGACTTTCATCGTAAAAGGATCCGTCGTTGTTAATCCCTCAAACATGTGTGATGTCATGGCCGTTGTAGAGGTTTCTTTGGCCAGGATTGGATTAAACGACCTGGGATCAGCGGTAACCGCCAGAACAAGCGCACCACCAGGACGAGGTACGGCCTCGGCCATGGCAGGTAAAACCACAAAAAAGCACAGCCCTAACAACAGAGCTGTGCTTTTTAACAACATCAACCGGAAAGATTCGCTCCTCAAGGGTGCGGCCCCTTCCCTAAAAAGTTAATTGGTACTATTCGTCGCCGCATTGATCACAATCGTCTGCGAAGGCGCCTGATCAAACAGCTTTTCAATGTTCACCGTTACAGGTGCCTTGCGTGTTTCAGGCATATCCTCAATGAGCGAACGCTGCTTCTTGGATGTTAAAATAGCCAACCCGATGCAAGTGCACAGAAAAATAATGGCAAATGCCGTTGTCACCTTCACCATAAAGGTATTGGTCTGGGCACCCAGAAGGCTTTCCGCAGAATCAAACCCCTGGGCCAACCCGCCGCCCTTGCCCGACTGCATCAAAATGGTCGCCACTAGCAAAATACAAGTAATGACATGAATAATGGTAATAAAAGTAATCACGAGAACTCCTTATGCTTTCGTATTCTTGATGATCGCTGCAAATGAATCCGCCTTCAGGCTGGCGCCTCCGACAAGAGCCCCATCAATATCCGCCTGTGACATCAGCTCCGCCGCATTTTCCGGCTTAACACTGCCGCCGTACTGAATGCGCGTGGCATCTGCCGTGACCTGGTCAAACATTTTAACCAGGGTGCCCCGGATGAACTTATGCACTTCCTGGGCCTGTGCCGATGTAGCTGTCTTGCCAGTACCGATCGCCCATACAGGCTCATACGCGATCACAACAGTTTTCATCTCGTCTTTGGACAAACCCGCCAAAGAACCCGTCACATGATCCTTAACCACATCAAACGTCTTTCCCGCTTCGCGCTGCGCCAAATTCTCACCCACACAAACAATGGGCTTTAACGCATATTTGAGTGCGGCTTTAAGGCGCCGGTTCACTGTTTCATTAGTTTCCCCGAAATACTGGCGGCGCTCGGAATGCCCGATGATCACATATTCAGCACCTGTAGCCTTGATCATGGCTCCGGAAATCTCGCCGGTGAATGCACCCTCAGCCTCCCAAAAAAGATTCTGTCCGCCAAATGCAATGTTGGTCCCCGTCAAAATCCTGGCCACTTCTGTCAAACAGACAAAGGGAGGACAAACAACCGCCTCAACATCCGTCTGACCAGCCAATTCTTTTTTTAAACCCTCCACCAGCACCACGGCTTCCGCCGGATTCTTATACATCTTCCAATTGCCTGCAATGATCTTTTTTCTCATACAACCCTTCCATCTGCCGTTCCAACGGCCTTGACCTTGACTATTAAAAGTTAACGGCAACCACAACCGCAATGGCTGCTTTTCTTATCATTGAGCGCCGTGATACCTGGCAAATCCTTGCCTTCCAGATATTCAAGGGAAGCTCCGCCACCCGTTGAAATATGCGTCATCTTGTCATCCAACCCGAACTTCAATACCGCCGCCGAAGAATCACCGCCGCCAATGATCGTCTTGACGCCCTTGTCCTTTAGCCCTGCCAGATGAAATGCGATCTCCTTGGTGCCATTGGCAAACGCATCCCGCTCAAATACACCCAAAGGTCCGTTCCAGACAACGGTCTTGGCCGTGTTTAGAATCGCCTTGAACTTGGCACGTGTCTTGGGCCCCACATCCAAGGACTCAAACCCGTCAGGTATAACATCCGATATCTTGGCATCATTGGAATCAAAATTAGGAACAATCACAAAATCCTCTGTCATTTCAATAAGGACTCCGGCCTTCTTGGCCTTTTCCAAAAGCTCCCTGGCCAAGTCAATCTTGTCTTTCTCAAGCTTGGAATTGCCAATATTAATGCCGCGCGCCTTAAGAAAAGTATAAGCCATGCCGCCGCCAATCAGGATCGTATTGGCTTTCTTCAAAAGATTCTCGATCAGAAGGATCTTGTCAGAAACTTTCTTGCCGCCCAAAATGACCACAAAAGGCCGCTCGGGATTATTGACCGCCATACCCAGATACTGCAATTCTTTCTCGATCAGAAAACCACTGACAGCAGGAAGATACGCCGCAACCCCTGCCGTTGAGGCATGCGCCCGATGGGCTGTGCCAAAAGCATCATTGACATAAATTTCAGCCAAGGATGCCAGCTCTTTCGCAAAATCTGGATTATTTTTTTCTTCCTCTTTATGAAACCGCAGATTCTCCAAAAGAAGAACCTTCTCTGCTAAAGAAGCGATGCCCGCCTTAACTGCAGCTCCTACACAATCACCCATCAACTTGACGGGCTGACCCAAAAGCTCGGACAAACGCAACGCCGCCGGCGCCAAAGAAAATTCCTTCTCAAATCCGGTCCCGGCCGGACGACCCAAATGGCTCATTAAAATCACCTTGGCCGCACCGCGCTCAAGCACATACTTGATGGTCGGAACAGCCGAACGAATACGAATATCATCCGTGATCTTTTCACCGTCCAAAGGAACGTTGAAATCAACACGAATAATGACTTTTTTGTTTTTCA
Organism: Candidatus Omnitrophota bacterium; assembly: GCA_043798045.1. Classification (GTDB taxonomy): domain Bacteria; phylum Omnitrophota; class Gorgyraeia; order Zapsychrales; family Fredricksoniimonadaceae; genus Fredricksoniimonas. Next base: position 10,070 of record JAZDPD010000225.1, read on the forward strand.
GATCAATGTCGCGCACCGTCATCTTATTCATTAAGGCCTCCAGCAACTGTAAATGTTTAGCCCGCATTTCTCAGCAAGAAGTGGTCATGCGGGATGAACCCCATCTTCTTCTGGATCAAATCCTACCGCCTAAGGCATGCAAAGTTCGGACTGGAAATTTTATGTATTATATATGGAGAAGTCTGTTTGTCAAATTTTCAACAAGACTTGCTCTCTTTAACCAGCACCAGGCTTCCAGCTACCAAAAGCCCCATAACAAACCACAGCAAACGGCTCAACTGCACTGAATATAAAGTCGTATCCAAGCCACTTTGAACCAGAAAACCAATCCAGGCGGCAAACAACCCGGATAACAACACAACAAACATGCCTTCATGGCCGACAACAATCCTTTTCCAGGCAAATCCCCCCACCGAAGCTAACAACCATAAGAAAACACCCAGGCCTATAAACCCGAGTTCTGCTGTGATTTGTAAATAACCATTATGCGGATACAGCTTGCGGTACTGCGAATACCTATAAATCACACGCGTATACGTGTTTAACCCTGTCCCCAATACAGGATGGTCTTTAATAATACGGGATGCATCCCCCCACATAAGGAGCCTGTCAGACCCCGAAAAACCATCAACCAACAAACCCGTTGACTCCTTGGCCGTGTCAGAAACAAAAGAAACGTTCCTGGTGGCTGTCATGCGTGGTGAGAAAAATAACGCAAAGACCAATACAAACCCCATGCAAGCCCATACGTATTTTCGACGCATCAGCACAAAAACAAGGGCGGCCACGAATGCCCCCAACCAAGCCCCGCGTGAATAAGTCAACCCTAAAGCCACCAATGAGAGCCCAAACAATAAAACAGCCGCCATGCCCACCCTTGATCCCATCACAGAATCCTTCTTATTCCTGTCAAACCATGTCCACAATGACAACCCCATGGACATCAGCAGAGGAAATATCAAATATACTCCCAGATCATTCGGATGTTTCATGCATGCCAGAATCCGCCCGCTATCAAGCGCATTGCCTCTTAAAAAATCAACCCCTTGATTTACCTGCCATAAACCATCGACCGAAACCACAAAAGCACTTAACGCAAAAGCCCCCAGCAAAATCAGGAAACGCCGGCGGGTTGTCACAACCTCGATAACGGCAAACAAAAGGAAAATCCCCTGCATCATTTTCCCGATCAAGGCAGGCAACCCAAGCCAGGGCGCCTCGCCAAAACAGACAGACAAGGCACAGACACTGAAAAAGGCCAAGGCAGGCACAACAATGACGTCAGGTATCATCGCAAAAAATGCTTCTTTTCGCCTCAAGGCTATCACCCGTTTGATGAGAAACAATACGGCTGCCAAAGACGCATAAACCTCAACACCCGCTATAGCCACAGGCAAAATGAGTATCAATAAAACAAGGCAAAGAAAAATCAACTGATCAAGTTTCTTCATGCTTTCATATCTTTATGTTGAACATACCATTCAATGGTTCGTTTCAAACCCTCCCGGAAAGAAACGACAGCTTTAAACCCGAATTCCTGGTTGGCTCGCGTCACATCCAAACGACGGCGCGGCTGGCCATCAGGCCTGGAAGCATCCCAAAGGACCTCGCCCTTAAAACCAGTCAACTCAACAATCAAACCAACCAGATCTTTAATAGACACTTCCATGTCCGTTCCCAGATTAACCGGATCAGACTTGTCATATTTTTCTGTTGCAAGAATAATGCCTCTGGCCGCATCATCAACATACAGGAACTCACGTGTTGCCTGACCCGAACCCCAAACCGTAATAGATTTCTCACCAGATAATTTGGCATCCACACATTTCTTGATCAAGGCCGGAATAACATGCGACGATGTCGGTGCAAAATTGTCCGCCGGACCATAAAGATTTACCGGTAAAAGATAGATCGCATTAAACCCGTACTGCTGACGATAGGCCTGAGCCTGCACCAGAAGCATCTTTTTGGCCAATCCATACGGGGCATTCGTTTCTTCCGGATACCCTGACCAAAGATCATCTTCCTTAAAAGGCACGGGCGTAAATTTTGGATACGCACAAATCGTTCCTATGGCCGTGAACTTCTTGACACCAAACAGACGCGCCTGCTCCATGAGCCCGACACCCATCATGATATTGTCATAGAAGTATTTGCCGGGATTCTCCCGATTGGCCCCAATCCCGCCAACAACAGCCGCCAGGTGAATGATCACATCCGGACAAGCGTCCTTCAAAAGACGGACGATGTCAGCCTTCTCGCGCAGATCACAATCCCTGGAACGCGGCACAACAATACTTCGACAGCCGACCTGACGCAATTGCGCCACAACCACCTGACCCAGGAACCCGGCACCGCCGGTAACAATGACTTTTTTATCTGACCAAAACAACATAAAATCCTTGATGTGTACGGGCCGGCCCCTGCATTTAGCGTTTGCCTTTTAACCCGTAAACTTCTTTTTCAACCAAAGCCATATCCGCATCCACCATCATGCCGACCAATTGCTCAAATCCAACCTTGGCTTTCCATTTCAAGACACGGCGCGCCTTGGCCGGGTTTCCCAGAAGCAGATCAACTTCGGCAGGGCGCAGGTAGCGCTTATCCATCGCCACATATTTCTTCCAGTCAAGGCCGACGCGATCAAAAGCGATCTTAAGGAATTCCCTGACAGAATGTGTTTGGCCAGTAGCAATAACAAAATCATCCGCCTTGGACTGCTGCAGCATCAGCCACATGGCCTCGACATAATCTCCGGCAAAACCCCAGTCACGCTTGGCATCAATATTACCCAAATAAAGCTTGTCTTGCAGGCCATGCTTGATGCGTGCCAGCGCCATGGTAATCTTTCGCGTAACAAACGTTTCCCCCCGGCGAGGCGATTCATGATTGAACAAAATGCCGTTACAGGCAAACATCCCGTATGCTTCACGGTAATTGACCGTCATCCAGTAAGAATAAAGCTTGGCGGCCGCATAAGGGCTGCGAGGATAGAACGGCGTCTTTTCTGTCTGCGGCGTCTCAACAACCTTGCCATAGAGCTCGGAACTTGATGCCTGGTAAAACCTGGCCCTGGAACCTGTTTCACGAATGGCCTCCAGAAGCCGCGTGGTGCCCATACCCGTAATTTCCCCTGTATACTCCGGCACATCAAAACTCACACGCACATGACTTTGAGCGCCAAGATTGTAAATCTCGTCAGGATCAACATCACGCACGATACGGCTCACAGAGCTGGCATCCGCCAGATCCCCGTAAATAAGTTTCAGATGAACGCCGCTTTCATGCGGATCTTTGTATAAATGGTCAAGCCGCCCTGTATTAAATGAACTGGCCCTGCGAACAACCCCGTAAACTTCATAACCTTTACCCAGCAAAAACTCCGTCAGGTAAGACCCGTCCTGCCCCGTGATACCTGTAATCAACGCCTTCTTTCGCATCAATATGCCCCCTTACCCTTGACAACAACCGGTACTGTTTCCATCAGGATTTCAATATCCAGCATGAACGACCAGTTGTTGATGTACCACGTATCCCACTTGATCAACTGGTGAAACGGAAGATCGCTCCTGCCCCTGACCTGCCAAAGCCCCGTGATCCCCGGACGAACCTCAAGGCGCTTGATCTGGTTAAGATCTTCCTGCTCAACCTGATCCAGCGGCAACGGCCTTGGCCCCACCAGGCTCATATCACCCAGCAACACGTTAATGATCTGCGGCAATTCATCCAGGCTGTACTTGCGTAAAAACCGCCCCAAGGACGTGACGCGCGGGTCCTTGCGGATCTTGAAAATTGGCCCATCAACCTCATTTTTCATCTTCAGCGCATGCAGTTTTTCATCCGCATCCGCGATCATGCTGCGGAATTTCCACATTTTAAAAACCCGGCCCGCGCGTCCGTAACGTTTTGAGAAATAAAAGACCGGCCCGGGGCTGTCTTTTTTAATCAAAAAACCGACAACCAGAAAAACCGGCAACAAACACACAATACCAAGAAATGAAATAACCACATCAAACACGCGCTTGCCAAACTGCTGACGACGATGACCCATCTCGCAATACTCCAGGACAGGAACATACCCTACATTATATTTAAAAAGCTCTGCCGTGGCCTTATCAAACGCCTGTGGCACAACACGGACCGCCACCTGTAAATCTGTAGCCGTTTCCAGCATTTCATGAAAAACATTCCCGTCAGGATGAACAGTAAAAAAAACCTTACTCACAAAACGCCGGGTGATCACCTCTTTTAAATCAGAAAGTTTTCCAAGGACTTGATAACGTCCGCCCAACATTTTGGTCGTTTTATGATCATCCAGAAATCCGACAATACGAAAACCAAACCCAGGGCGGCGCTCGATCTCGGAAGCCAACATCATCCCGACCTTACCCGCACCAACGATGACAACATTGATATTATTGTACCCGTTGGCCACCAGGACATCCACAAACCAACGCTTGAACACGCGCCAGAGCGATAAAAAAACTATCGTAAAAAGAACAATCAGGATAAATACAGACCTTGGAAAATCATGTACTTTTAACCCATAAACAAACGCCAGGACCGTAACCGCTGCCAGAAAAACAGATTTGACCACCTGACCCAACTCATGGCGTTCCACGATTTCGCGCCGCGTTTCATAAAGGCGGTTTAGCCCGTTAAAAAAAAGAACCACCGTGATCCAGCTGAGAAAAACAACATAAAAAGGATTGGTGGAATCCATGAAAAGAGCCCACAGATCAAACGGAAAAGAGGTCTGCCGGAGCCAACAGGCCAGAAAAATGGCCAGGAAAACACTAACCGCATCTATGCAAATATACGTGATACGTACAAAAAGAAAAAGCGCTCGACTGAACATCATTTTCCCCGAAATAGATTTTTAAACAACAACCATAAAAAATGCGTATTTCCGATCAAATACCGGCGCCAGAGGCGGCCCGGTTCACAACTCAAACGGAACAGCCATTCCAGACCGGCTTTTTGCATCCACCCCGGAGCCTGGGGCTTAACCCCGGAAAGAAAATCAAAAGCCGCACCGATCCCGACCAAAACAGGTGCCGAAAGCAACGGACGATTGATCACACTCCAGAAATCCTGTTTTGGAGCCCCCAATCCGACCCAAATAATATCAGGCCTGGCCGCATTGATAAGCGCCGCCGTTTCATCGCTCAGCCGCATCGCCTGGGGTGTAAACGGCGGGGAAATTTTACCGACGACATTCAGGCCGGGATATTTCAGCTTTAAAGAACGTTCCAATCTATCACAAACATCCGGTGTTGCGCCATAAAAAAAGTGTTTCCATTGCAGCCCCCTGCCATGATCGCATAAAAGCTCCATCAAATCAGGTCCATAGGTGCGCGCCACATCCTTATGCCCTGCCCACCGCCCCAGCCAGGCAATCGGCATCCCGTCAGGTGTGACCAGATCAGCCCGATTCACCAAATCAAGGTAAGCAGGATTTTGCTGACAATCCATGACCATGGAGACAGGCGCCACACACACATACCCTTTCTGCCGCTGCCCAATCATCTCCCGTATCACACGCTCTGCTATAGATAAATTAATAGCCGAAATCTTAACACCCAGCACATCAAAAGTTTCTGCACGCCCCATTCAATCCCCGATCCAGTATCTGAAAATCGTACCTATCGCACGAAAACCATCCACCCAGGTGATCTTCTTGCCTTCACGATACGTACGACCA
>JAZDPD010000259.1:0-18454 GCA_043798045.1 Candidatus Omnitrophota bacterium
TCTTGCGCTTAGTGTTACAATTTCTCTGCTCCATAGGTCTCCTGTTCTTTGCTTGTTCGCAACTTACAAAGTAACAGTTATTTTTCAGATCTATGGAGCTCTTTTAAATTTTTCCTGTCGCACTTGTGATTACAATTTTCCCGATTTTCTGCTGCTTATTCATCTATGCTATATAATACATGCCATGTATAAAACATTTTACGGCTTCAAGGAAAATGCGTTTAATATTACCTCTGACCCTGCTTTTTATTTTGAAAGCAGCCAGCACAAAGAAGCCTACGCCCACCTTCTTTACGGAATCAGGAACCGAAAAGGCATCATCTCCATGACAGGCGAAGTAGGTACCGGCAAAACTACCCTGTGTCGCATTCTCCTCAACCAGATCGATGAAAAGATCAAAACAGCCTTCATCTTCAACCCCAGCTTCTCTCAAATCCAGCTGTTGCAAATGATCACCAAAGACCTGGGCATCCCCCAGCCAAAAAAGAATAATGACAAACTGGCTCTCATGAGCGCACTTAACCAATTCTTAATCGATGAAACAGCCCAAGGGCATAATGTTGCTGTTATCATCGATGAAGCCCAAAACCTGAATACTGTTCAGCTCGAACAAATTCGGCTTCTTTCCAACCTTGAAACCGAAAAGGAAAAACTCCTGCAGATCATCCTTGTCGGACAGCCTGAACTCCTGGAAAAACTCAAGAAAAAATCCCTGCGCCAGCTGAATTCACGCATCAGCGTCCGCTACCACATCCAGCCCTTGGAACGCGATGATGTGGGCCAATATATCACACACCGCCTTAATATCGCCGGAGCTCCGATTGAACTGAATTTTACCGCCTCTGCCATTGATGACATCTATAATTTTACCAAAGGAACCCCCCGACTTATCAACATCCTGTGCGAGCACACGCTCCTGGCCGGATTTGTCAACGAAACCATGACCATCAACAACACCCTGGTCAGAACCGCCGCCAAAGAGGCCCTGGGATGAGCATAATCCATGATGCCCTCAAGAAGGTCCAACAAACACAACCGCCCTGTGCCGGTGCGACAAAGCCAGCAAAACAACCGCAGTCATCCCAAAAACTCATCAAGCAAAATGACAATATCAACATCCCTTTGCTGGTAGCGGCTATTTGCGCTGTGGTGGCCATGATCTTTGCAGCACTTCCCTACGCGGCATTACGCATAAACCTTCAGAAACCACAACCAACAAGAACCATCCTGCCACAAAAAAAGATTGTCAATCAACCCGCAACCAAGGACAAGATTTCAAATGCCATTACCCTTGCCGTTGCACCACCCGTCAACCTGCCGGCAACAACACCGGCCCCCCTAACATCAACGGCTGACAACGACAACAACGTTAACATTCACCTGGAAGGAATCCTGGACATGGGAGGAAAAAAAGCCGCACTGATCAACGGCGAAATCTTTGAAGAAGGTCAAATAATCAATGGCAAAAAGATCCTGGCAATCACATTCAATGCCATGACACTCATGGACAACGGCATCGAACACAAAATCAGCCTCAAACTACAAGACCGCTAACAATACCCGCAACAAAATTAGCCGGAACATCATCCACGATCACAACATGCCCGATACCTTTAGCAAGAATAAACCGGCTTTTCTGCCCTGAAAACTTCTTGTCAAACCTCATGGCCTTCATGATGCCAGGCACCATCCGGCGGCCGCCTTTAACCGTCTGCGGCAGACCTATCTGCGACAAAAGCATTTCAACCCGCAAAGCGTCTCTTGACGATAACAACTGCCCGGCAACCGACATGCGGCACACACCACGCATCCCTAGTGCCACCGCCTCACCATGATGATACTTGCCATAACCACAGGCGGTTTCAACCGCATGACCAATCGTATGCCCGAAGTTCAGGATTGTCCGAACCCCTTTTGTCTCTTTCTCATCAACTTCGACAATCTCAGCCTTGATCGCCGCACAATCAGCAACCACCCGCGCCAGCAACTTTGCCTCGCGTTCCAGCAATCCTCTGACATTCTTTTCCAAAAAAGAAAAAAGCGCTGCATCCGCGATCACACCGTATTTAACCGCCTCAGCCAACCCGTTGCGCACCTGACGATCGGATAATGAAGACAGCAGGGAAACATCACTCCACACCAGTCTGGGCTGATAAAACGCACCCGCAAGATTCTTCCCCTCAGGAAGATCAACCGCCACTTTCCCGCCGATAGCAGAATCGATCTGGGCCAAAAGAGTGGTTGGCACCTGAACAAAAGGAATGCCCCGTTTATATATCGCCGCCACAAATCCGGCCAGATCCCCCACCACACCGCCGCCAAGCGCGACGATAAAAGGCTTCTTATCCGCCGCGTAGCGCGCCAGAAGCCCCAGCAATCTTGCCGCCACCCCCATGGATTTACTGCATTCTGAATCCGCTACTTCCAATACCTTAACTGTAAACCCGGCCTTTAAAAAAGCTGACACCAGCCGCGCCCCGTAAAGTTTCCGAACCAGCGGATTGGTAATGATCACCGCATCCATACAACCATCAAGCTTCTTAACCGCACCTGGTAGTTTCTCAAGAATGCCGCTACCCGACACAATGGAATACCCATTGTCCTTTAACGCCACACGGATATTTTTCATATGCCGCCCCCCATCCATCTAGCCAATGTAAAAATAATATTATCCAGAAAATTAAGCCACCCCAAATTAAGCATGGCAAAAACAATAATAACCCCCTCAAAGCTATCCACCCGCGCTAACAATGGCAAAAACCTGATGGGTAAAACCGCATAAAGGATACCTGACCCGTCAAGCGGAGGAATCGGGAGCATATTAAAAACAGCCAACCCGATATTCAACACCACAGCGGTTGAAAACAGCTTGTAAACTTGAGGGTCTTGAACAAAATACATGCTCTTGGCAAACACCAAAGCAATAAAAATGTTCATCAAAGGACCCGCCAGGCGCACCAGCATGATATCACGCCTTGGAAATTTCAAATTCATGGGATTAAACGGAACAGGTTTGGCGAATCCAAAAATGATAGGGCTGCTGGTCCAGCCGATCGCATAAGGTAAATATAACAACAAAGGAACCAGAATCGTACCCACAGGATCAATGTGCTTGAGGGGATTTAACGAAAGACGGCCTCTCAGTCGTGCGGTATGATCTCCAAGCTTATCTGCCACCCAGGCATGCGCATATTCATGCAAAACCACGGCAGGAACAACAACACAAACAAAAATAAGAGCAATGGCTATCATTATAAAGAAAGACTTACCTTGGTTGCCGTTACTACAACTGCATCCAGCGACGACTCATCTTTGGCAATACCACGCACGACAACTTTTGCCCCGACAAAATTTTCCAAAACAGAACCTGTGCCTGAAACATAAGCCACACAAATATCCCCTTTAACCCCACCCATAAGCTTATAACGAACAGGATTCAACCCGGCAACAGGAACAAGAACCCCCTCTGCTTCATATTGCCCCTGGGTGAGTGCTTTGACAAGCAAGAACTTTTCCGCATGCTTATGTTCCAATACATCGCGATCTGCCTTCACCCTGGCAGCTGAATCAGGAACATCAACATAATTCCTGCCAGCAACAGGAAGACTCTTGAACTCCAAGAAACTTTCCTGCACCCAACCAGACGCTTTGGTCACCGGTCGGATCAAATACCAATCAGACTTTTCTCCTGCCAAACCTTTGATAAAAAACTGATCGCCGCGTAACAATTGCCCAAGAATGGAAGCCTCTGTGCCTGGACGCGCACGAACATTCACCCGGTCAGCTGTAATCTCACCAATATCCGGCGACACGGCCTTAACATACTCTTTACTGACAAACAGTCCTGCACCGTCGGGAAGCGCCACTTTGTACCAAGAATAGATTTTCCCCAATACTAAAAGCTCGGTGTTTTCAGCCACAACGACAACAGATTCATAATTATTACTTTGTCCGGCGCGAACATGAACCCGATCTGCCGCAACACGAGCAACAAAAGGAAACTTCTGGACAGATTTACCCGGCGCTCCATAAACCAAAGCACCATCTGCCAGAAGACACACCCCTAGACTTAAAAAGAATGCACGCTTCCACATAATCTTTATTTTACCAATGAAATTACTTCTTGGCGCCAGCCGCTGGCTTGGCTGCCTTGCCAGCCGCAGGAGCACCAGCCTCAGCCTCTTTAACCTTCTTCTTGCCCGCTTTAACACGAACTTTTTTGGTCTTAGGAAGCTTGGTGACCGTACTAGCGTCCGACCACTGGCCTTTTTTCATGAGTTCTTTGATGCGCTCGATGCGTGTAAGAACCGTTCTCTGTGCAGCGCCGGCTTTATCGACGCGAAGTGATGAATGAAGCGACATATTACAATCTCCTGACTACAAAATCCTGGTAACGACCCTTTAACTGCCTCTTGACATCAGAGGCATCTTCTTTTTTCTGAAAATTCCCGACACAAACAATCGTATATGCCCCTTTAGCCAAAACATACACATCATCAAAACCCTTTTGCTTAAGCTTATCAGCTTCCCGCTGTGCGTACCGCACCCCTTTATAGCTGGCAACCTGTACAGTATACCCCCCCGATGGCGGCAATACATTCGCAGAAACACCCTTAGCTTGAGCAACCGTTTGTGAAGGAGCCGGAAAAACCTTAAACCTTGGTGTTTCCGCTTTTCCTTTTGCCTCGGCCTTCTCAGAAAACCTGTCCGCCTTGCCCGGAACCGCAGGTGCTGCGGACGCCGCTGTTGCATCAGCCTGCGCTGCATCCCCCGCCGGAACATGCACGGCAGACGCTATCCCTTTCCCACGTTCAATGCCCATGGAAAACGAAAAGATGACCAACATTATAGCGACGATCGATAAAATTACAAGATTTTCCAGTGACAGGCTAATCTGAGCCGACATATAGCGCGGTGAAACCGCCGCTTGCGGCGAACCTGCCGCCTGTGCAAGAAAATCGATCTGAGATTCTCTGTAATTGATTTTCATGATGCCTCAACATTAAATTATTAAAATTACATTTAAATAATTATAAGTTTAACCACGTATATCGCTCAAGAGATTTCTGAATTTCTTTTGGGAAGCCAGTTTCAAAAACTTCTCGACGACAGCCGGATCAAACTGCGTTCCGCTCTGACGAAGAATTTCACGAAGGGCAGCATCAAGAGATAAACGCTGACGATAAGGACGCCCCTGGACCATGCTTTCAAAAGCATCCGCCACCGCCATGATACGCGCCCCCAGAGGAATCTGGTCTTTCTTCAAACCGGACGGATACCCTGTCCCGTCATATTTCTCGTGCAAATAAAGGATCACCGGCAGGATAGGCCTTAAAAATTCAATTGGCTTGATGAGCGCAGCACTCTTTTGCGGAAGGTCCCTGATGAGCTTGAACTCTTCCGGCGCCAACTGGCTTTTCTTAGACAAGATCTGATAAGGAATATCAACCGCCCCCGCATTGTGCAGCACACTCGCGTAATACAGGTTATTAATCTCGTCGACATCCATGCGAAAACGCTCGGCCATCGCCTTGACGATCCTGAAATAAACAGGGCTATGCGCACGATAATGCGGGCTTTGTTTTTCAAGGAGCAACTGCACCAGCTTCATTGTTTCCAAAAGGATCTTCTGCTGCTGCTCGGAGAACTGAAGATTGCGAATTGCCGTCACAGACTGCTCGGCAAAGATCGTGAACATTTCACGATCATAATCGTCAAAAACCTCTTCCCCCGACTTGCGCTTGATGATGATCGCACCAATACACTCATCCGTTACCAGCGGCATGCCCATCATGCGTGGATCAAAGATTGATGCCCCCTGGCACACACCAAGCTCTTTGGCTGTAACGCGCCTGAGCTGATCGGGCCGGGTGACCAGATAGTTGATCTGGTTATTGAACACCGCCACCATCGCCAGCTTCTTGCCGTCGGGAGTTAAAAGATAAATGTTGGCTGAATTCGCCTTGATGAACTGACACAAAAGGCGCGTCAGACGCAGGGAAAGCTCCTTCAGATTCGGCGTGGAATTCACCAGGCGATAAACAATGTGAACCGCCGAAATGATTTGCTTATACTTTTTTGTAAGGCTCAAAGAGTCGCTTGTATTCATCTAATGCCGCCCTATCGGTCATGGCCGCGATATAATGGCAAATGACACCATAAAGTTCTTTTTCTGTATACCGTCGAGATCTATTATAAACATCATACGGCAATTGCTTTGGATTGTCCAGATACACATCAAAAAGCTCATTAAGGATACGCCGCGCCTTGGACGTCATGCGCTCGACGCGCCAGTGATGATACACCTTCTCAAAAAGGATGTTCTGCAGCTCCTGGCGCTCCTCAATCATTTTAACCGAAAAATCAACAACACCCTTGCCGGCTTTTTTCACCAAATCTTCCAATGAAGAGAAACCCTTGCCATCAATCCGCAAGGAAGTGGCTTCCAAAAGGTCCCGCACCTGCATGTCAATAAGAGCCCTGACAACCTGGTACTTGAACATGGGATCCGTTTCAACAAGCCCTGGCCGCGCCACCATTTTAACAGCACGACGCCACAACACACTGTCTTTCAGATCTTCCGCCGTAATACAACCCGAAGTCAATCCGTCATCCACATCATGATTCAAATACGCCAGCGAGTCCGCCTTGTCCACAACCTGGGCCTCCAGGGAACACACCCTTGATTTCAACTTTTTTGCAAAATCCCTGTCACCCACAACCTCCGTCGCCCGTGCAATCCTGTCATAAAGCGTTTCATGTTTCAGTATGCCAACCAAAACCTCTGTCGAAAGATTAAGTCCGTCGAATAAAGGGTATCGCCTCTCAAACTTGGTGACAATCTCGAAACTTCGCTGGTTATGATTAAATCCTTCGAAGCCCTTTTCCTTCAGGCGCCGGTCCAGCGCCGCCTCCCCCGCATGACCAAAAGGCGAATGCCCCAGATCATGCGCGAGGGCCACAGCCTCAATAAGGTCTTCATTAAGGCAAAGATTTCGCCCGATGCTACGGGCCAGCTGGGCCACTTCCAGCGTGTGGGTCAGGCGCGTGCGGTAATAATCACTTTCAAAAACAACAAACACCTGGGTTTTATACTCAAGCTTCCGAAAAGCCTCCGAGTGAACAACTCGATCCCGGTCACGCTGAAAACAGGTGCGACTGGCATGCTCTGGCTCGTCGAATTGCCGCCCCCACGTCTGCGAAGCACGCGTGGCATACGGCGCCAGCATTTTATCCTCGTCCCTCTCTATCTCAATCCTTGTGCGCACGCAGCAACCGTTCGTAAGTGGATTTAAGAGACACCGGCATAACCTTGGTGTCAAACAAGACCGGCATAAAATTCACATCCCCTGACCATCGCGGCACCACATGAACATGCAAATGCCCGGGGATGCCGGCACCCGCCAGATGACCGATATTCATCCCGATATTAAACGCCTGCGGCTGAAAAGATTTCTGAATCATGGCCTGAACCTTGATAACAACATCCATCAGATCCGCACGCTCATCCACACTTAAAGACGACAAATCACACACATGCCGTTGTGGAATAACCAACGCATGTGCTGCATTAAAAGGATAAATATTAAGGACCGCGAATGAATGCCGAGTCCTCATAAAGATATAATTCTTTTTATCTTTCTTTTCTTTTAAAATCTGACAAAAAACACAGTCTCCGGCCTTCTTCTTGCCGCAATCTTCAACATACTTTGTCCGCCAAGGCGCCCAGATCACGTCCATTATTTTAACTTTACAATATGCGCCCTGATTTTTCCTGACTTGACTTCAATCAGCCCATAGGAACGATACGGCGGACGCACCGTATCTGTTGGACTGCCAGGATTAAAATACAACACCCCATCAATCATTTCATGGTACGGCTGATGGGAATGGCCAAAAACAACCATATCAACATTCTGCCCCTTGAACACAACCTGCAAACGCGATACAACCCCCTCAGCAGCCCCCTCGCCGTGCGCCACCCCTATCCTGACGCCCTCACACTCCATCACAAACTGTCGGGGCAATTTATCGCGCAAATCCATCCCGTCCATGTTCCCGTAAACAGCGCGGATATCTTTAAAACCTTTAAGCTGATCATATACCCCCATCTCGCAAAAATCACCCGCATGGAGGATCAAATCAACATGCTTAAGCTCCTCCAGGAGGGCTTTGGGTAAAGGCTGCGAGTGCGTATCCGCCAAAGCAATAATCTTCATGGGACTATATACGGTTGATCATATAAATTCATCAAAGAATTCAATTCGGATTCATTCCATATCCACATACGTTCTTCGAGCGCTTTCAACTTGGCCGCGTCATCCAGCTCGGAAAGCGCAACAATAACACAGCGACGTGGACGAACCCCCATCTTGCGCGCTTCTTCAGCCACAAAATGAATATCAGCCTCACCGACAGGATCCTTGCGCAGCACTAACAGCCACACCCCATCCTCCGATTTCGCTTCCAGCACATCAAAGGAATTTCCGCCACGTGCCTTGATCTTCAGCGGCCTGATCTGCGTGAAAACCGGCAGGCGATATAGGTGCCCCCTTAATGTCAATAATTCATTGCTGAAACATGACACCAACTCCGTCATACGCGTTGAAAAATCCTTGCGTGCCGTCACCTGGAACTGACTGACAGCGCGTGTAAGTTCCTCTTTAAAATCGCGCATCTGCCGCCCCTGCTCCAGGTCAACCGACTTGATACGGCGCTGAAAGACATACTTGATCCAATAACGAAAAAGCTTGTCTTTCACATGCACATAAGTGCCGTTACGCTCCACGATATCTTCTTCAATCAAAAAATTAAGCTTCTGTGTCACCTGCGCCTGTTTGACCCCAAGAATGTCAACCAGGTCCTTAACCTTATGCGTTCCATTCACCATGGCAAAAAGAATATCCATCACCGGGCGATTCAGCCGACCGCCGCAGATACGGTCCACCATAAGCTCAAAATGACGGCTGAGTGCCCCCCAACGGCTGAACACAAGATTTTCGACTGCCTGAACTACCATCGGCGCGTACGCTTCGGGCTGTTTATAAATCGCACTGAGATTTGATACTTCCTGCAATAAAAGATCAAGATAAAGAGGCCTTCCCCCGGTAAAATCAGCCAGAAAATTCCTCAAATAAAGCCCCATCCGAAGCCCGCCCATCCTGGATTCAATGAACTCCCCGCTGGACTTAAGATCAAAAGGCAGCACATGAACAATTTCAAAATTTCCGAAAAGAAGCGTTAAACGCTCCGCTAATATCTTTCTGGCCTTGTCCTCAAAAGAACTGGTAATGATGAAAAGACAACTTTTCTGTAACGTAATTCTGTCCGCAAGCATTTTGAAAGAATCGGCAATGCCAAACTCATCAATCTGGTGAAACTCATCGACGACAATAACACTCAGCAACCCCGTTTCCTGCGCCAGGATATCAGGCAAGCGCAAGGCAGCCGCATAAGCTTCTGAAACCTGATTCTTCTCCACCAGATGCGCAGCATCAAGTGCTGCCGCTGCCGTCACGGGCGCTACACCACGCACGACATCAACAAGATCCGGCAATGATTCCTGCAAAGCCAGCCCCTTTGCCTTTGCATACTGATACAAAAGGCCACGCACCATTTTCATCACAAAATAATGTATGTCACGCCCTTCAAGATCAAGGTAAACAGGAATGACAGCATGATCATCCATATCATGCAGAAACTTCTGAAGAACCGCGCTCTTGCCAACGTGTCGACTGCCCACCAGCGCCAAATTCTGACGATAACCCTCCTTCAAGTCGCCAATGCGCTTGCGGATAAGTCCCAAAATGTCTTTTCTGCCGTAAAAATATTGCATAAATGTTGAACGCAGGGGCGGCCCCACGTATCCGCCCTATAATTATGGTAAATAATACAAAGGATTTGTCGGCTTCTCACCCTTACGCACTTCAAAATGCAAATAAGCCAGATTCCCCTCACGGGCCACCTGGGCAAGATTCTCGCCTTTAAGAACATAATCAGCCAGCTTGACCATCAACCTCTCATTATGCGCATACACAGTAAAAAAACCATCCCCATGGTCAAGGATAACAGCATACCCGTTGCCCGGCAAACGATCCGCAAGGACCACACGCCCTTCACGCGCTGCCTTAACCACTTCACCCTCAACAGCACTCACATCAATGCCCGCATTCGCCACACCACGACGGACATCACCAAAATAAGCCATCACCTTGCCCTTCACCGGCCAGGCGTAATCCACGTCTTTCCCCGACGGAGAAACAACACTCACGTCTTTTAAGGCAGCAACACCGGGGATAAATATCAACTGATTTAATTCAATGGAAGCTGCATTGGGAATGCCATTCGCCTGAATAATGTCGTCGATGGAAACACCGTAGGTCTTGGCAATGCGCCAGAGTGTTTCACCTTTGTGAACTTTATGTTTAACACGACGGGAATCGGCAGGTTTGGAAACAACTCCTGGCGCAGGCGCTTCTGCCGGTGCCACAGGCTTGTGCACCGTAGCGCATCCGGCTAGAATAAAAGCCAGACCCATCATTGCGGCACATGAAAAAGATTTTTTTATATCTAGCGCCATGCTTATATCTGGAGCGAGAGACGGGGATCGAACCCGCGTAGCCAGCTTGGGAAGCTGGAATTCTACCACTGAATTACTCTCGCATTGTTAACGTTAACTGATCAACGCTCTTTTCAAACCCCTCGTCGTACGCCCAGGATCCGACGACAAAAGAACTTCACGGCAAACCGCAATCCG
This sequence comes from Candidatus Omnitrophota bacterium, assembly GCA_043798045.1. GTDB lineage: Bacteria > Omnitrophota > Gorgyraeia > Zapsychrales > Fredricksoniimonadaceae > Fredricksoniimonas. The sequence continues at coordinate 10,757 of JAZDPD010000259.1, forward strand.
ATTAACTCCACAAGCGCGAAGAGTACCAACCTTCTCACAGGTAATCCCGCCAATGGCAAACACCGGCAGTTTCGCCCGTCGGTAAACTTCACTCAAAAGTCCAAGATCCATGTTCATCCGGCCAGGTTTTGTTTTTGTTTTAAAAACAGACCCGAACCCGACATAATCCGCACCATCACGCTGAGCCTGGAAAAGATGCTTAAGGCTCTGACAGGAGACCCCCATCAATGCACCTTTACCGCAGATCCTGCGGGCCGATGTTATCGGCAAATCATCCTGGCCCACATGAACACCGGATGCACCCGACACCACAGCCAAATCAGCGCGATCATTGACGATCAATGGAACACGGCCTTTCAAATAACGTTGCGCCCGCTGAACAAACTCAAGCGCCTTTAATGATGTTCCCAATTTATCACGAAGTTGAACAATGTCAACCCCGTTGTTCACCCCGATTTTCAAGACATCCCAGAGGCGCTGATAATCACACACCTGGGCATCAAGGATCAGGTATAAATTACAATTTTTCCAAAACAATCTTCTCGATGTCATAGACGCTATAACGCATTTTCTTAAGCAAACCCGACAACTTTACATCACGTAATTTGGCAAATTCCTCCAACACCCTCAAGGACTCTTTGACACGCTGGATATTCGCATAAAATATATCTGGTGACCCCTGACGTTTTGACTCTTCGCGCGTTGTGGCTCGCCCGACATCCCCGACAATGTTCCTGGACGCAACGATCTCTTTCAATCCAAAAGCAACAATGACAACCGTCAATTCATGGCGCGTTTTCTTAAATTTAGCTGTCAGTCCCGGCTCATTTAAAACAAACCGGCAAAGATCCTCACAGACCCTTAAACCCTCTTTGGAGCGATTATAGTTGGCATCAACCACCCGCTGCAACTGTTCAAGTGCTATTTTCCGGCGCATTGCTGTCGTATCTTCTCGACTATATTGGTTGTTGAAAGACGCTCGACAAAAGTAATAAATTCAACCCGTCCGCCATTTTCCTTAACCACGTCACTGCCCGCCACATCCCTGCCCTTCCAATCGGCCCCCTTGACAAGAACATCAGGCTTAAGCGACTTGATAAGTTCATAAGGTGTTGACTCATCAAAAAGTACCACAAAATCAACACACGCCAAACCCGCCAAGACTGCCGCCCGCTGATCCTGGGGCACGATCGGACGCATCGGACCTTTAAGACCACGCACCGAAGCGTCTGAATTTACCCCAACAATCAAAACACGGCCTTTTTTACTAGCCGCCTCAAGGTAACTGACATGCCCGTAATGCAAAATATCAAAACAACCGTTCGTGAAAGCAATGTTACACCCTTGACGGCGCATCGCAGCTATTTTTCTCTTTAATACTGGAAGTTTGACAATCTTGGTGAATGTGGTCATATCATTTCACAAACGCATCTTCCACGACTTCACACATGGCATGAAAAATAGCAATATGCGACTCCTGAACACGGGCGGTAACCCGAGACGGCACAACAACGCTCATATCAGCCATACGAGCCAACGGCCCGCCATCTGCACCTGCAAAAGCAACCGTAACCATCCCTCGGACCTTGGCCACTTCAAACGCCTTGATCACATTCGGCGACTTGCCGCTGGTAGAAAGGCCAAAAGCCATATCACCCTTCTTCCCAAGCCCTTCTATCTGCCGTGAAAACACAATGTCATAACTATAATCATTGGCCAGGCATGTCAGAATGGACGTGTCGGTTGTGAGTGCCATCGCAGACAAAGCCACCCGCTCTTTCTGAAAACGACCGATAAACTCAGCCGCCACATGCTGGGCATCTGCCGCAGAACCGCCATTGCCAAAGAAAAAAAGCGTTCCGCCGCTGCGTAAACAATCAATGCACGCCAGGGATATCTTCTCGATCACATCGAGATTGGCCTCAAGCGCCTGACGCTTTACCTCAATAGATGATTCGAGAATATGACGAATGGTATTTTTCATGAAAAATTTATTCCGCGCAAAAGACTTTAGCAATGTCAAACAGATCTTTATCAACGCACTTGCGCTTATTCACCGGCTCATCCAGATCAATCGAACGGATTTTGTTATTTTGATAACTAACCATCTGTCCAAACTTGCCTTCCGTAACAAGCTCAACCGCCTTAACACCAAAGCGCGTCCCCAAAATGCGGTCAAACGCCGTTGGAGAGCCACCGCGCTGGATATAACCCAAAACACTGACACGTGTTTCATAACCCGTCACATCCTCAATGGCCTTGGCCAACCGCTCACCCACGCTGCCAAAACGACGTTTCTCAGGACCTTCTGAAACAACCCCGTAAGCATCAATCTGTGTGCCTTCAGACACAACAACAATCGAAAACGACTTGCCACGACGATGACGATTGCGTATGGCGTCACAAACTTTCTGCATATCAACTTTAATTTCAGGAATCAGGATGACATCCGCACCCCCGGCAAGCCCTGCCTCAACGGCAATCCATCCGGTATACTGTCCCATAACCTCAATGACCATGATACGGTGATGACTTTCTGCCGTTGTATGCAAACGATCAATCTGTTCGGTGGCCACTTGAACCGCTGTATCAAACCCGAACGCATAATCCGTACCGGAAAGGGCATTATCAATCGACTTCGGTATCCCGACAACCTTAATCACCCCCTGCTTATAAAGCGCATAAGCAACGCCAAGAGTAACCTCGCCGCCTACAGCAATGATGGCATCCATCCCGTTTCGTTTATAATTTTCACGGATTTTCTCAAGACTCTCCGGATTTTGAAAAGGATCAACACGGCTGGTACCCAGGATGGTGCCGCCGCGATCCAGGATTCCGGAAACCGCACGCGCATCCAGCACCCGCACATCATTATCGATCAAACCCTGCCAGCCATTCTTGATGCCGGTAATAACATACCCTTCTTGCATGCCTTTATAAACAACAGCCCTTATCACCGCATTCAATCCCGGACAATCTGCCCCTCCTGTAAGTATGCCGATCTTTTTCATATTTTATGCCCTATACCCTCTGAAGGGCAGCGGCCCCACAACTTCGTCATCTTCGCGCGGCTTAACCCCGTCAGAAACAATTTTAATAACATGCACGCGAATATGGACCTGTTCTTCACTGCCAATAAGATCCTGGACCTTACGCTTGATAATATCCTGCAAATCAGCTGTCATTTCAGGAATATTGGCATCCGCACGCAAGACAAGACGAATATGAATATGAAGCCCCTTTTTCCCGGTCACAATCTCCGGGCGGATCTCCTTGACCTGCGGCATTTGCACCGCCAACCGGCGAATCAGGTCTTCAAGGGCGGACAATGAAATGGACACACGGCCCAGCGGATTATCAAAATGAATAATCCTTTCCTGCGCCTGCCTGCCGTAAATCATTCGTGCGAACGCCAGACCTGTCAGCATGGTCGCGGCCACAACCACGCCCGCCATCATACTGGCCTGTCCATCCATATAAATCAATCTCAGGAAATCCTGGTAATGATTAAAATCAACCACATGCGCCAGCACCAAAAGCGTCGTAAATCCAACAACAAAAATAACAACAAGATAAAAGAAAATCGCCAAACGAACAAGAAGACGCATGCATTATCCCCTTTCAATTCCCTGAATGCTCACATGAACATCCCTAAGATTGATCTCAGCCATTTTCTCAACAGCTGTCAAAACCGCATCCTGAATACGCCTGGAAATATCCGCCAGATTAATGCCGTAGCGAACAACGACCTTAACAACAACACTAACATGTCCGTGCACATCAACACGGACCTCCACGGAAGAATTCCGGCGGACGCCAAAAATACCACAGATATCCTCCAAAGCCACGTTGCGCGCCATGGAAACACCATCGACTTCACTGATAGCTGACGTACATATATCCGCAATAACACGTTTATGCACCTGGATAACACCCAGGTCAACACCGTTCTCAGGCCTCATTTTAATCCGCCTCTCGTTACGTACAGGCACGCCATGGCGTGCCCCTACATGATGCTTTTATTTTTCTTTTTTGGCCATCTTCTCCAGAAAATGAGTTGAAATATCGCCCTTGACAAAAGACGGGTCATTCATGATCTGCATATGCAAAGGAATCGTCGTCTTGATTGGTGAAATATAAAACTCATCAAGCGCTCGGCGCATAATGCGAATCGCTTCCGCACGGTCACGTCCGTGAACAATCAGCTTGGCCACCATGGAATCATAATAAGGACTGATTTTATAACCCTGGTAAATGTGCGTATCAACACGAACCGCCGGGCCTCCGGGCAGATTAAGCTGTTCAATCTTTCCCGGGCAAGGGATAAAGTTATTATCCGGATCCTCAGCATTCACCCGGCACTCGATCGCATGCCCGGAAAGCTTCACGTCTTCCTGCTTGATCTTAAGCTTCATGCCGCACGCCACCTTGATTTGTTCTTTAATAAGATCAAGGCCTGTTACCATTTCTGTCACGGGATGTTCGACCTGAATACGGGTATTCATTTCCATGAAGAAGAATTCCTCGCCCTTATCCAGCAAAAACTCAACCGTGCCCACACCACGATAATTCGCCGCCCTGGCACATTTGACCGCAGCCTCACTCATCTTCTTTCGCAACTTTTCACTTAGGGCAGGAGATGGGGATTCTTCAATGAGCTTCTGATGCCGGCGCTGAACCGAACAATCTCTCTCCCCCAAATGAATGATATTCCCGTGATAATCCGCCAGAATCTGAAACTCGACATGGCGCGGATCTGTCACATAACGCTCAATATAAACATTCGGGTTCTTGAAATTAGCCTCCGCTTCCGCCTGAGCCATTTTCAATGAATTTACCAGTGTCACATCATTGTGGCACACACGCATGCCTTTGCCACCACCACCCGCTGTCGCCTTGATAATAACCGGATATTTGATCTGTTTGGCAATGGCCAAAGCCTCTTCCGGAGTCTTGACAATCCCCTTGCCACCCGGTGTCAATGGGACGCCCGCCTTACGCGCCGTTTCCTTGGCTGTAATCTTGTCGCCCATCATGCGAATGGTCTCAGGCGTCGGCCCGATAAACTGAATCTTGCAAGATTCACAAATCTCTGCAAAATGCGCATTCTCCGACAAGAAACCGTACCCGGGATGAATGGCCTCTACATCCGTAATCTCAGCTGCAGAAATAATCGCGGGGATATTCAAATAGCTGTCTTTGCTGGCAGCCTGCCCGATGCACACAGCTTCATCCGCAAAACGGACATGCAGGGAATCCCGGTCAGCCTCAGAATAAACCGCAACCGTCGATATTCCCAACTCCTTGCAAGCACGAATAATGCGCAATGCGATCTCGCCGCGATTGGCAATGAGGATCTTTGAAAACATAAAATAGTCTCTTTTGGTTCGATGTACGAAAAAATTATTTCGCCGGATCAACGCGGAACAATACCTGCCCAAACTCTACCGGCTCTGTATTATCGACACAAATCTCGACAACCTTGCCGCGAACATCAGACTTGATCTCGTTCATCAGCTTCATCGCCTCAACAATACAAACCACCTGGCCAACTTCCACAGCCTGTCCGATCTCAATGAAAGGTGCCGCTTCAGGCGACGGTGCACGATAGAATGTTCCCACCATCGGAGATTTGATATCCTTGAGATTATCGGCTGCCGCAGCCACTGGTGCCGGCATTGTAGCAGCAACCTCCAACGGCCTGGCCGCGGGGATCGCGGGAATACTGTAAGCCACAGGCTGTGCCGCCTCGGAAGCCTTCTTGAGTTTTAAAGACATCCCTTCACGTTCAATCTCAAGCTCGGCAAGACCATTTTCATTCATGAGCTCGATCATTTCTTTCAGTTCTTTAAGATTCATCGTTTCACCCTTTCGACATACTCGCCCGATCGGGTGTCGATCTTAATCTCTTCATCGACATTCACGAACAAGGGAACGAGAATGGTTGCGCCCGTCTCAATTTTCGCAGGCTTGGTGTTTGATTTTGTGGAATCACCTTTTAGGCCAGGCTCAGTTTCAACAATCTTTGTAATGATAAAATTCGGAAGCTCTACCTTTAAAACCTTGTCATTATAAACATAACCGTAAATTTCCATGTTCTCTAAAAGGAATTTGATCATATTATCTCCAAGATCTTCCTTGGAAATCCGATGTTCCTCAAAGGTGGTCTGGTCCATGAAATTATAAAACCCATCCGCATTATAAAGATATTGCAATTTGCGTTCTTCCAAAGGAACATCCTGAAGCATTTCAGCCGAACGGTAAGTACGCTCCGTCGTATTCCCAGTTTTCAAATAACGTAGTTTGATCCGCACAAAAGCGCTGCCCTTGCAAGGCTTGACATGATTAAAATCAACAACAGTGCAAATATCACCGTCAACATCAAGTGCCATATTTCTCTGGACTTCATTAATCGTAATGCTCACTTACCCCCCCATTGTGCTACACCGTTCATGTCTATTTTTCATTCCATCAGGAAACTACATATTCACTATTGAAACAGCTTTCGAACATCAATATTTTAAGAAAATGTGCGTCTAACCGGCATTCTATTAATTTATTTCATATTGCGAGATAAAACCTCGCAGCCTTTTTTTGTAACCAAAACCATTTCTTCAAGGCGCATTCCATATTTCCCCGGAAAATATACTCCAGGTTCAACGGTAAATACCATGTTCTCTTGAAGTACAACCTCACTGGCACGCGAAAGCTTGGGCTCCTCATGAATATCCAACCCAACCCCGTGACCCAATGAATGGGTAAACCGGCTTGCAAGTTCATGTTTTCCAAGATATTTACGCACAACCTCATCAACATCTTTGGATAAAACACCCGGACATATCATTTTGAATGCCTCATGCTGCGCATCCTGTAGAACAGATAGAACGTCCGCAAAAGAGGTCGGCATTCTACCCAAAAAGAACATGCGTGTCAAGTCAGACTTATAGCCTTTAACGTCTATCCCTAAATCAACAAGAACAGGTTCATTGGAACGGAATTTCCGGGAAGTAACCCTGGCATGAGGATAAGCTGAATTCGGCCCTGATGCAATGATGGGATCAAAAGAGAACTTGACCCCACGCTCACGGATAAAAATCTCCAAATGACCCAAAACATCCTGTTCAGAAACCCCTGGCTTAATCAATGGCTCAATGGCTTGATAGGCGCTCAAATTAATACCAATAGCCTCGCGCATCAATGAAATTTCCTTTTTATCCTTGATCATGCGCAATGAAGACACAAGATCATCAACAGGAACCATTGATATCTCTTTATTATAGAACGACTTAAGACGCTTATGTTCATAAACAGTCAAATGCCGTTCCTCCACCCCCAAACATTTTATCCCCGCCTTATAGGCTAAAGCCACTGTTTCCACAAAGATTGATTTCTCAAACTTTACTGGCACAACACCGGCAATTTCTTTCTTAACCTCATCAATATAACGGGAATCCGTGATATAGAATGCCTGCCTAGGCGTCACCAAAAGCCAGGCGTCATGAGCCGGATATTGGGTAAGGTAACGGATATCAGTTTCATTAGTAATAAGAACAGCATCCACTTCATGCCTTGAAAAACCAGCGATTAAAGCTTGAAGACGCACAGGCAATGACATTCCTTTAGCCTTTCAAACCAGATAAAAGCCCAATGGCCGCTAAAAGTCCAAACTCATAACTTTGCGCACCAAAACCACTGACC
>JAZDPD010000260.1:0-5252 GCA_043798045.1 Candidatus Omnitrophota bacterium
CAGGACTGGATGAATAATTATCCCAGAAAGATTCTGGGTTACAAGACGGCGAATGAAATGGCAAAGGAATGCTTGCAGGGTAACAATTGATCTTAAAGCTTATTTTTGTCGCACTATGAGTTACAATTCGCGATTCCCACAAAAATGATGTAAATGTGTTGGCAGATCGCTGCCGGCATTTTATAATCACTCTATGAAAAATTCACACATCAATGCGGCTGTTAGCGCAGCGCTTCAGGAAGATCTCGGGCATGGCGATATTACCACATCCGTACTGGTGCCTGAAAGGCACAAAAGCACGGCGGTTATTTTTGCCAAGGAAACCGCAGTTTTAAGCGGGACGGGATTGCTCAAGGAAGTTTTTCGTCAGCTGGATCCTCAATTTCGCATTACTTTAAAGAAGGCTGACGGTGATGCCCTGGCCCCAGGAGATGTGATCGCGCGCTTGCACGGGCGTACGCGGGTCATGCTCGCGGGAGAGCGTTTGGCATTAAACTATTTGAGTTATTTGTCGGCCATTGCCACGCGTACAAAATCTTTTTGCGATGCGGTCAAGCCTTACCGTGTCCGGATCATGGACACGCGAAAAACAACACCTGGCCTGCGTGTTTTCGAACGACATGCGGTTGTTTGCGGCGGCGGTGTTAACCATCGTTTTGGATTATACGACATGGTGCTTGTTAAGGATAACCACCGGGCTGTTATGTCCAAAGGGTCTTCATTGGCGGATATGGTGCGGGGTATTCGCTTGAAAACAAAATTAAAGATTGAGGTTGAGGTTGACTCCCTAGAAGAGCTCAAGGATGTTTTAGGCGCTTCACCGGATCTGATACTTCTGGATAATATGGATGCACGGCAGCTTAAAGAAGCCGTATTGATCACTAAAAGCCGTGCGCGCGGCAAGAAAAGACCTTTGCTTGAGGCATCCGGCGGGATTACACTCAGGAATGTGCACGCCATGGCAGCGACGGGTGTTGACCGCATTTCTATTGGTGCTTTAACGCATTCACGCCAGGTGGTTGATATGTCATTGGAGGTTGTTGATGCGTAAAACCATCGTGTTTACGTTGTGCACGGCGATCCTTTTATTTCCTGCCGCCTTACTTTTTCAGGATAGAGCTTTGGCTCAAGATGTGACAGACATTTTTGATGACAAGGCATTGGTGGAAGGATATTCTGCGAAACTGGCAAAATCCTCAAAAGAACTCTTGCTGGCCATGATCAATGATGATGATCTGAATGCCCTGAAGAAAACAGCGGCTGTTATTGTCTTTGGCCAGAAGTTTGCTTCCCAGATTGTTTCCAAAGAAAAGATTATTGTCGAGCGTGTTTTTTTGAGGCAGCTTCAGCGGGGGAACTCTGTTTATTTTCAGATTGCCATCATGCGTGTTTTGGTGGTGATTGACAGGTTTCGCTATTTTGATTCGATGGTCCCTTTGTTGATTCAGAAAATGGATCATTATGACCCTTATGTCAATGAGCTGGCGTACCAGGCCCTTGAAGACATTAATGCGCTGGGTAACCAGCGTCCACGCGAGGCGCGCATTATTCTTAATACATTGCGTAAGATCTTCTTTCTTAAGCGCAAGAACATTGCTAAAGAAGATCCTGCAGATTTGAGACTGCGTAATAAATTACAGCTGCTGCGCTGGGCGATCAAGGTTCTGGGGGTAGAGGAGTTAAAGACACTTCCGGCTGAAGTGATCAGTTTAATGTGAACCAACAGAGGATACATCAATGCTGGTATTATTCCTTGCGTCAGTTGTTCTTGGTTTGGGTGTGTTCTTTTTTCTTTTCATGAAGGCGTTTAAGGAACCCTTGGTCGATGTTGTGGCGGTTAATGTTGAAGATCCCCTTAAGTCTTCCCAGGACAGGGCGGATTACCAGGTCATGATCGGGGCAGCTAATGAGAAAATCAGGACAATGGAGAAATTGCTTGATGAAAAGAATGCGCTCATTGGGCAATGGCAGCGAAGTTCTTCTTCCGGTGAAATACATCATGATCAGGTCGAGTCGTTGAAAGGCATCCTGCAGGGGCAGATTGATACGTTAAAACGGCAGAACAGGGATCTCAAGCAGGAGTTGGCCCAGGCCCTTGAAGAAAATATAGCTCTTCAGGCCCAGGTTTATGCCAGTGATTCATACCGTACTGCCGATCGCTCTTTGAATGTTTCATATGTCCAGCCTGCTGTGTTGCAGGATGTTTTCAGTTCTGAAGGAAAAATTAATAGTTAATCAAGAAGGAGTTGGCATGAGGACAGTCGTAAGGATGTTTGTTATAACGGCCGGGGTTTTATTATTAACCATGACAGGGCGTGTTCAGGCGCAGAAAGAAGCGGCAATTATGGAGGGTAAATCATCGGTGGTGGTGCTGGAAACAAATCAGGGGAATGTCGAGATCAAGTTATTTGAAGATATCGCACCAAAGGCTTGTGAGAATTTCAAAGGCCTTGTAGCCAAGGGGTATTACGACGGCCTTATTTTTCATCGTGTTATTAAGTCTTTTATGGTCCAGGGTGGAGATCCGACGGGTACCGGACGAGGCGGCGAGAGTCTTTGGGGCAAGGATTTTGAAGATGAGTTTTCACCTGATGTCAAGTTTGATCGTCCCGGGATGCTGGCGATGGCCAACAGGGGGCCTGCGACCAATGGAAGTCAGTTTTTTATCACCACGGTTCCTACTCCATGGCTTAACAGCCGTCATACGATTTTTGGCGAGGTTGTCACGGGGTATGATAATGTGCAGAAAATTGAGAATACAAAAGTTGGTCCTGGTGATAAACCGGTTGAAGACCAAAAGATCATCAAGGCCTATATTAAATAGTGTTGTAGGGGCGGACCCATGTGTCCGCCCTTTACCGATTTAGACGGCCATGTGTGCGGTCTTTATTGGTTTAGCGGGTAATGGTTTTATGGCAGGGTCGACGAGCGTATGTTTAAGGGCGGGTCAGTGACCCGTCCTTTCTATTTGGCGTGTTCGTCAGCGTATTCTTTAAGGCGTTCCCGGACGCTATCAAGCGTTTCCAATTTCATCAAATCAGCCCTTAATCTTGATATTCCCGGCAAACCTTTTAGGTAGCCGACATAATGTTTGCGAAAGGAGAGAACCGGGTGCCGGCAGTCTTTAAATTTGCAGGCTAACTCAAGGTGTTCAATGCAAAGGGAAACTTTTTCCCGAATCGCAGGTTCCGGCATGGATTCACCGGTTTCGAGGAAATGCTTGGCTTGTTTGAATATCCATGGGTTAGCAACAGCGCCGCGGCCGATCATGACGCCGTCACATCCTGTGGCGAACATGGCTTTCACATCCTGTGGGGTTATGATATCGCCATTACCGATCAGGGGAATTGAAATTGATTTTTTGATACGCTCCAGCCATGACCAGTCGGCAAATCCGCGGTGAGCCTGGGCACGCGTGCGGCAGTGGAGTGTCAGCATTTTGGCACCCGCAGCCTCAATTATTTTGGCGGCTTCCATGATAACAATTGTGTCATGGTCCCACCCAAGCCTGGTTTTGACTGTGACAGGCAGCTTGGTGCCGGATACCGTGGCTTTGACGATCTTTTCAAAAAGAGGGAGGTCTTTCAACAAGCCGGCGCCCTCCGTGCGGGCAACGTGGTTTTTGACCCAGCAACCGCAGTTGATGTCAATGAAATCCGGGTTCATTTCCTGGGCGATAGCCGCGGCTTCTTTCAGGGCTTCCGGCCGGGATCCGAACAGCTGGATGCCGACGGGACGTTCTTCTTCCAGAATCTTGATCTTGTTGATGGCTCGGCCGACATTGCGCACAAGGGCTTCCGCCGCCGTAAATTCGGTGACGGTGATATCGGCGCCAAGGCGTTTGCAGATCAGGCGAAACGGAAGATCGGTAACATCTTCCATGGGCGCCAGGACCAGCGGCTGATAAAGTTCGTGTTGAGCTAATTTCATGGGAAGTGATTATATGATACAATTTCCAATATGACAAAAGTTTCCTTCTTTACATTAGGATGCCGGGCCAATCAGGCTGAAACAGCTGTTTTGCAAGGGGTCTTTAAGCGTAAGGGGTTTTTGCTGGTTGATGACAAAAAGCCCTCAGATATTGTGGTGATTAATTCTTGTACTGTTACGGCTCAAGGCGATCGCGAAACACGCCGGATCATTGCCCGTTGTGCCCGGATCAATCCCGGTGTGCGGGTGGCTGTCGTTGGATGCCTGGCCCAGGTCAAGAAAGAAAAAGTCCTGGCATGGCCGCATGTGGCCTGGGTTGTTGGGAATGCCAGGAAAATGATGCTGGCAGATATCATTCGGGAAGATGCGGCTGAAAACAGTCCGCGTCTTGTGATGGCGCCGATTTACAGGAAGCCTTTTGTCATGCCCTCAACACCCGAGGCTGGAGGGAGAGTCCGGGCCAGTTTGAAGATACAGGATGGATGTGATAATTTTTGCGCCTATTGTGAAGTGCCATTTGCCAGAGGTCTGCCGCGATCAAGGATTTTTGATGATATCATTAAAGCCGCCCGAGGGTTTGCGGCTTTGGGGCGGCGTGAGATCATTTTGACCGGGATCAACACCGGTTTATATGCGCACGACGGAAAAAGATTGGCTGATGTGATCCTGGCGCTGGAGGATATACGAGGGGTAGAGCGGATCAGGTTGTCATCAGTCGAGTTTGCTCCCTGGCTTTTTTCCCTGGCCTCTTTAATGAAACCGCCGCATAAATTGTGCCGGTTCCTTCATATGCCTGTTCAAAACGGGTGTGACCGGATTCTAAAACGCATGGGACGCAAATATACAGTCAATGATGTTGCTTCCATGGCCCGGGCTTTCGATGAGAATGTGCCCGGCATGATGATCGGGACCGATATCATGGCAGGATTTCCGGGTGAAACTTTAAAGGATTTTGAGCAGAGCATGGCATTCTTTAAACAGGAGCCATTTGATTCTTTCCATGTTTTCAGTTATTCGGATCGTGAACGTGCACGCAGTCGTTTGTTTAAAGGCCATGTGCCTTCCGGGGAAATCCAGAGGCGGGCTGACTTGCTGAGGATACTTGGGAATGTCAAACACCGGGCGTTTATGGAGGGGATGATCGGGGAAACAGTGAAGGTTTTGTTTGAACAGAAAAAAGGAGAAAATTGTAATCACAAGTGCGACAGGAAAAATTTAAAAGAGCTCCATAGATCTGAAAAATAACTGTTACTTTGTAAGTTGCGAACAAGCAAAGAACAGGAGACCTATGGAGCAGAGAAATTGTAAGACTAAGCGCAAGA
>JAZDPD010000072.1:0-6333 GCA_043798045.1 Candidatus Omnitrophota bacterium
CCCCTGGCGGCAGAATTGAACGGTAAGCTAAACGAATATCTACCGTGCCATCATCATTTCTTTTGACCACATATCCGTCTTCGAAACCCCACGGTTCTTCTTGACCAATAAACTTCTTAAACTTCTCTTTTGAAGACTCATCATTCGCAACAACACTTTCTTCAAGCTCGCGCTGAACCCGATAAAATGTAATACCATCATCAAGATTTAAATTGGCATCTCTATAGAAATCCATTTGGGACTTACCATAAACTGCCGTATGCTTCTTAATTTTCTGCCACGGCAAATGACCATTCTTAGGGCCAAATACGGGTGCTACATATTCGACGATCGGGATTCTATGCAAAAGCGCCGGAACGCCATTAATAACAGTTTCAACAATTCCCAGTGCATACTGATTATTAGCTTCAAAAAGAAAATTCTCATTAGTAGCCAAAGCCTGTACGGTATTATCAAGACCTACTGTATTAAGCAATGCATCCGTAGAATCAATATCATTCGAAAAAACAACTGTCGAACCTGCATATGACTGATTAGCTGATTCATATGAATTAAATATAGAAAGAGCATCATTCCCAACAACAATGACCCCAAGAGGCGTTACATGAGAAGCAGCAAGAATCTGCCCAGCTTCAACAACATCTCCCATTGGAAGCGCTGCGCCAAAACTAAGATTAATATTGACCGATCCAACCTTACCCACAGTACCCAAAATACTTGGAGACAATCTGCCATTAAAACCAAGAAATGAAAATGGCATCTTATCCCCGGCAACGAACATCGCCCTAAATGGCAGTTCTTTTTCCGGCGCTGACGACGATGTCTTGTTCAGATCTTCATCTATCTGCTTTAATTGATCATCAATTGATACCCGTGTCACTGGAAAACGCAAAGCAACCGCCGCAACACCAGCTTCAGAATCCTGTGATGCCTCAGCCTGCCACGCCTTGCCCTGTGCTTCCTGGGCTTTCTTGATTTTCTCCGTTTCAATTAGTTTAATTTTCTTTGTTCCAAGCTTTTTTAATTCTAATTCATTTCTAACAAGTTCACTTTTTGCTTCTTTAATAAGAGCATCCCGATAATCAGCCCGTCCCACCGTCTTACCCTTACTATCATCCACTCCCGATTCAACAACTTGAGTACCCGCTTTAATATTAGAAGAAGTCACACTTTTCTGAAAATCCGTATTAAACGGATCCGTCTTCCCCTCCACCTGCTTCGCCAACTTTGGCGCCTTACCTTTATTAACATCCGCCGCAGAGGACTTTTCCGTTTCTGCCTTGAAAGACGTATTAAAAGGATCCGGCGTCAAATTCCCTTTTGCACTTTCATGGGCCTCTTTAGAAGCGGTAGCATTCATGCCCTGAACTTCAGCGTTGATGTCTTTTAATAAAGATGCTTTCCCATCCTCCACCGCCACGGAGGATTTCTCCGTTTTTGCCTTAAAAGGCGTATTAAACGGATCCGCCTTTGCGCTCACTGACTTTGTTGTATCAGCCGCACCTGTCTTTTCACCCGTTTGATCAGGCAAAATGTATTTAACAACGACCTCGTCCATTTTATTCGGGAATATACCCAGCGATTTGATATCAATACCCGTAATTTTCCCATACTTGACAAGAGTTCCCGCAGGAAAAACTTTAAACTCAGCATTCCCGTTGTTAAAAACCTTAAGCGTCCTTTGAGAAGGAAGTTTCTTGAAACCCTCTGAACTTTCCTGAACACTGCCTTTAAGCCCGGCAAACCTTTCCACTTCCTGACCACCCACCGCTGCTGATACACCTGTGTTAATCTCTTTTTCAAATGTCGTATTAAATGGATCCGGCCTCAAATCGCCCTTGGCTGTAACATCTGCCCCCTTGGACGCTGTGGCCTTCATGCCTTGAACTTCACCCTTTATCGCGTTCAATAAATCAGCTTTTGTATCACTCGGCTGAACAACTGGTGCACTTTCAGACTGAGGGGAATTCTCGTCCGCCGCATTGCTTTCATTCAACACGGGCGTACTGTTTTTCACATCCCCTTGTGTCTTATCATCTGTCGAAGATGGCGTTGTGACACCAGCGACAGGCGCATCCTTCTTATCCGAAGTAAATTTCTCGTAACCATCAATAACATAATCAACACCAACCTTAAGCTGACTTTTTTCATATGTCTGTTCAAAATAGCTTACCGTTGCCGCCTTAACCTCCTTGACAACAGTTAACTCATCAAACGCTATCGCATGTCCCGGCAAAAAAGCAAACACCCCATGCAAAAAGGCAAAGGCATAAAACGCTATAACAGTCTTTGCAAACTTCTTTTTTCGTTCGATAATCCACGAAAATAATGTGGGACGACTGTCTGCTTCAGACAAAGCCGCTTTTTGCTGAAGTTCTTTAGCTTCCGCTTGCAGTTTCTCTTTTTCAATCCTGGCCAAATCCCATTGAGCATCCCTGTGCTGCGTTAGAACATCAACCATATAATCACCCAGCTTGGCCAGCCTGGATTGATTCTTCTGCGCCGCATCATCATTCTTTTTTGAAACCTCTGGCACAAACTGCGATAAATTACCAGCTTCAAAAAGCGACACACTGACCGTGGACATTTCACCAACATGGCGCAACGCCCCCATGGCCGCATCCGGCGATGGGAGAATACGAATCATGGCCTGATCAACCCCAACCAAACCACCCGAGAAATACCGGCGCGGCAAAACCTCGTTGGACATCTGGTTAATTTCTTCTTTAATGAAATTAAAAACACCCTTTTTATAAGCTCTTAAATACTGCATATAAATGCGGTCTTTGACCTGCGGATCATCCAGCTCAATGCCTGCCACCTTGTTCTGGTCCATATACACCTGGCCCAGCAAGCTTTCTTTCAGGGTCTTTTTAAACCATGTGGCCATGATCATCGAGTTATACGCCTGGCGCACCTGGGCAAAGTTGGCGCCTTCATTGACTTCTTTCTCGATCACGGGCACGATCACATCACGCACCATGGACAAAACCATCTTATTTGAGGCATTGTTTTTATAATCCTCGGCCACCGATAAGTCAGCCGAAATGGCCTGATGATCGCTGCTGGCCATAAAATCCCGCTCGAGCATGACCTTCAAATGACTTGATACCAATAAGGCCGTGTCACCCTTCTGGTAAATATCCGCCTTGTCCGCCATGATCCACACCTTGTTGAAGGTGTCTACCGGGATTTCCGTGGTGCCATAGGTGGCATAGGCTTTTTCATAGATCTTTTTCCAGAATTCCTTACCCACCTCACCATCAGGATGCATCAGGGATGCCGTGAACTGTTTTAAAAGGTAATCCTGAGCCAAAAGATCGCGGCCCATTTCAGTCAGGGAAAAATTCTCAGGGATAATGCGGTCAGCTTCTTTGGGAGAGAGGTTCACCCACATATCAGCGTTGGGGGTGATAAGAGATGCCATGAAATACTTGATGAGCTTGTTGTATTCGGCTCTTTGAGCATCCGGCGCCATCTCTTTTTGGCCGTTGCCCATGACAAAATACAGATTAAACGGATTCTTGACATCCACCCGCAAACCCATCATCATTGCCGGTGTAAATTGGGGAGAAATACCGACCATCTGTCCCGGTTTTGGCATGATAACCTGCGCATAACCCGACTGGGCAGGGATCATGCTGATGAATGCGATAATCACGGTTATCGCAATGGCTTTAAATGCCGGGAAGTGGAAGAGTTTTTGTATCATAATTTTTTATATTTATCAGACGAATGTTAATAAACCCATAGGGACTCCCATCCCTATGGTTAAACTATATAATATAAAAAGAGCGAAAACAAGGTGACGCGATTTAATAATATAATAATTTCATTCGGTTTTGTCAAGAACAGTAAATTGGACACCAGGATGTAACCAAATGTAAATATAGCGCATGCGTTGATGAAATGCAAATTGTTTTTACGAATTATCACAAGATATTTGATGATTAAGTCGTCACCCGTCGAATCAGGGGTTTAAATGATTGAATTTAATAAGGTTAGAACTCTGAATTAATTTGAACTTGATTCGCTGCGAACCGTTCCAATTGACACCCGACCCCAATGGACCAAGACGAGGCCGGGGAATTTTACAAACGACACAAGAGTTTCTTAATCAGTATTTTTTATTGAGGTATTTGGAGATGGTAAAATAGAAAATCGAACCGCCTTCAGGATTATTTTCAACCCAGATACGGCCATGATGCATTTCAACGATTTCTTTGGAAATGGCAAGGCCAAGCCCTGTACCACCAGCCCCGGTCCTGGTTTTTGTTGATTGAACAAATTTATCAAAAATACTCTCACGCTCTGCTTCGGGCACACCGATACCGTTATCCAGGACGCCAACTCTGATCGCGTCACGGTCTTCTTTCATGGTCAGCTTGATCACCCCGCCTTCCGGCGAAAACTTGATCGCATTACTCAGGAGATTACGCAATACCTGAAGCACTTTCTCTTCATCCAGCGCAATGACCTGGCTGGACAGAGGCTCGTCGAGGATTATGGATATTCTCTTCAGCGAAGCTTGCTCACTCACTTCATCAATAATATTCTGGACACAAGAAGCAACATTAACTTCACTGAACACAAAGATCATTTTTCCCGATTCCAGCTTCACAAGATCCAGAAGGTCATTAACTAGCGAAAGTAAAACATGGCTGCTATTATTTATTTTTTTAAAATAATTAAGAATCTTTTCTTTTGGCGCACTCGCATATTTCTCAATGCCAAAATCCGAGAAATTAATGATCCCGTGCAACGGCGTACGGAACTCATGGCTCATATTGGCCAGGAACATGCTCTTGGCCATATTGGCCTCTTCAGCTTTCTTTCTTTCACTGACCGCCTCAGCCGTCCTTTCCATCACAGTGACTTCAAGCCCCTCATTAAGCCGCTGCAACTCAAAGGCCATTTGACGGATCTGTTCCTCAGACTTCTTGCGCTGGGTGACATCACGAAAAGATGAAATCATCCCGATCACGATATTGTTGTATCTTATTGGTGTAGATACACATTCAACCGAAATCTGAACACCATCACTTCGGGTTTTTACCGCATCCAAGCTAAAACGCTCCTCGCCCGCCAGAATCCGCTGAAGCGGGCATTCTTTGGTCTGACACTGATCCCCACCAAGCACGCTATAGCATTTCTTGCCAACAAAGGCACTGGCCGGCATCCTGAAAAGCTCCTCCATGGCCCGATTAACTTTTAGGATATCGTAATTGATGCCAAAAACACACACCGCATCACCTGAATTCTGAAAAATGGCATTCAATTCTTCAGCGCTGTTCTTTAAAATCTCTTCATCAAACTTGCGCGTGGTAATATCCTGAACGGTCTCAACAGCCCCCACCACCTCACCCGCCGCATTCTTGACAGGGGCTGCTGAAAAAGAAATCCACTTGCCTTTTTCACCCAAGGATGAAAAATATTCTTCTTTTTCAAGACCGCCCGCCATAACTCCGGACTGTTTGATCCTGGGGCCATAAATCTTTAGAATCTGATCATAAGGAAGATGATCCACAATCAAATCAGAGAGCAAAGGGCGCGGTGCGGCATAAAATGAAGCCCAGGACCTTTTGGTCCCGACCATTTCAACAGCCAAAAGACCTGTCAAACGCGCACAGGCCTCATTCCAGAATATAATTTCATGATTACTATTAATAGAAAAGACAGCCAGGGAAAGGCTGTCAGCTATCTTGAAAAACTCGTTGTCATCCTGACGAGGCGGGAACGTCATTTCTTCTCTTCCACCATAATAATTTGCTTCAAAACACCTGAAAAGCGCTCCGTTGCACGAATAACCCCCTCCAGGCAGTCCGCTTGACCTTCATCCAAAAGCTTCACACCCTTCAACTGTTGGCTGCAAACCTGTATTTTTAAAAGCGGTGCACTGATTTTGGCATATAAATGCGCCAACAATGCCTTTTTCTTCTCCAAAGCCCTTTCGCATTCCACCATCCGCGTAAAAACCCGGATCTTGGCCATCACACAGGATTTCTCAAAAGGCTTTATAATATAGTCATCAGCACCAGCCGCATAACCTTCCAGTTTTTCCTTCAATTGCGCCTTGGCTGACACAAAGATGATCTTGGTGCCCGCAAGTTCCGGCATGGCCCGAACCCTGCGGCAGACTTCATACCCATCCAGCCCAGGCATCATTACATCCAGAAGAACAATATCAGGCTTAAGGGCACCGATTTTTTCCAGGCACTCTTCACCTGAAAAAGCCACACCCAGGTTATAGTCATCTTCCAGAAGTTCCTGAAGGATTTCAACATTATCCGGCAGGTCATCAACAATCAGGATCGTATTTCGTTCCGCCATCAC
>JAZDPD010000085.1:0-6525 GCA_043798045.1 Candidatus Omnitrophota bacterium
AACAGGCGAAGATCCCGGGACCGCCGTTGGTGGAGTTGGACCAACCGTAAGCCGGGTGTCAGCCGTAAATGTGCCAATACCGACATTAAGTCCGGTGGTTACGATAAAAGGAGAGGTGTAAGGCGTGGCGTCGACTTCCAACAGCCCGCGGGGACCGGTGGTTCCAATACCAACGTTACCCGTTGCTCCGATATTAAAAACATCACCTCTGTTATTTAGCCCGTTACTATTAATTTCAAATAGATTTGCAATTTGTCCTGAAAAACCATTAAGTATTAAAGGTACTCTTGAAATATTACCAGAAAAAATGTTCACTCTATTTTGATAATCCGTTGCATAAGCGCCAATAGTAGTTTGGCCTCCAGCGGCATTAAGTTCCACTGATCCCGATGAACGTCCGATTATAAATGTATCAGTATTCCCAACTCTTAAAATGGAAGAATAAAGAGTACCTTTCACCTCTGCCAAGTAATTTGGAGCCAATGTCCCTATCCCCACATTCCCGTTATCCAGCACCGTGACTTTGGGATTGTAAAGATTATCATCGATCTGAAAAACTGTGCCGGTGGTTGAGCCGGTGCCAACAATCTCTAGATTAGCGCGAGGACCAGTAGTGCCAATGCCCACATTCCCGTTATCGAGCACCGTGACTTTGGAATTGTTAAGGTTGTCGTCGATTTCAAAAGCTTTCCCCGTAGTAGATCCAACACCAACCACATGAATCCTGGCAGCAGGGGCGTTCGTACCAATGCCGATATTGCCATTGGTATTGATACGCAGAATTTCATTTGAAGCCGAATTGGTAAATAAAAAATACCCAGAGGCACTACCCAATGACAATGTTAGTGGCGCACCTGCATATCCCTTTCCTGCTATCGAATTAACAAAAAGTCTTCCACCACTATTCCCACTCCCAGTACTCGTACCCAAATACATGTCGACGCCATCATTAGAACCATTTCTTTTTATAATAACCTTGTCGCCCGCGCTAAACTTCAAATGCATGATCTCTTCACCCGCGATAAATGATCCCGCATCAATAAATAGTTTTGATGTTGGATTGATCGACCCGATTCCCACATTCCCATTCACATCCATATAAATCCCGGAATCGATCAGTGTCTTGCCATCGGCCTGGGAACGCGGGACGCTGTAATTCGTCAGGCCGCTCACCGCACCAGCAATATTGGTCAACTGCGATCCGTTACCGTAAATCTTGCCGTCAACCACAAGATCGCCCTTAAGTGCGGCGACGGGTGACGATCCCGGTACCGCCGTGGGCGGGGTTGGGCCAACCGTAAGCCGGGTGTCAGCCGTAAATGTACCGATACCGACATTAAGTCCGGTAGTGACAATAAAAGGTGAAGTATAAGGTGTGGCATCGACTTCCAGAAGCCCGCGGGGTGCGCTCGTACCAATGCCGACGTTGTCATTAAATACAGACTTCCCTCGAGCAACTTCAATCGCACGAAAATCAACTGCCGAAGTCAACGTTGGATCTATATAAATACCACGCGTAATCCCACTCGCTGAACCCGTCTGATAAATAATAACACTTGAATCAATTTTCATAATATTATGTTCAGCACTACCTGAGCTCGGATTAAAACGATAATTAGTGAGCTTAAAATAATCAGTTGTTCCCGTCCCAGAAATCCCTCCTGCAGTCACAGAAAAACCCTCTAAATTATTTGTATAAGCACTAATATTCCCCGTTGCCGTGGCGGTCAATCTTATACTACCAACTGCCCGCAGCCCTTTTCCATTCCCTACATAATATTGCGAAGCTTCAATGACACCGTCACTCTTTATAACCCCCGAGGCACTTCTATAAAGGTTCGCCGTGTCATCACCAAAATTTATACCGTTTGATGCCGTTGTCCCAGGCATAAAGCTCAATGTCGAAACAGGAAGATTCGTCCCTATCCCCACATTCCCATTCACATCCATATAAATCCCGGAATCGATCAGGGTTTTGCCATCCGCCTGCGAACGCGGGACGCTGTAATTCGTCAGGTCGCTGACTGTTCCAGATATGCCGGTTATCTGCGACCCGTCGCCGTAGATGATCCCGTCGACTTCAAGATTGCCTTTGATAAGGGCGCTATCTGTTGAAAGATCGGCGGTGCCGGATTGTACGCCTGAACCAACTTGCAAACTTGCATTGGGTGCAAACGTGCCAACACCGACATTGCCAGTATTTAAGATGCGCATCCGTTCAATCAACCCACTTGTTAAACCTGTCGAACCAGATTGAAATATTATATTTCCAGTACCTCCACCTATGCCTACTGAACTTAAAACCGTATCGTTGCTCACCAAAGACAATGTTGTTTTTGCATTCGCATCTGATCCATTGAAATAAATATTGTTTCCTTGAACACGTATTGATTCAACAAATATTGTATTTGAACTACCTGAATCCAAAGTTAAATTTCCAAACATTGAAGTATAAATAGTGCTATTCATACCCGCAGAAGCGTTATAAGAAAGCTTGATTTAATTATTTGTTCCATAAAGATTCAACATTGAAGTTGGCGATGCAGTCCCGATTCCCACACTCCCATCATCCAGCACAGTCACTTTGGGATTATAAAGATTATCGTCGATCTGAAAGGCTGTGCCCGTGGTTGAGCCGGAGCCAACAATTTCAAGTTTTGAACGTGGAGCGATTGTACCAACACCAACGTTGCCTACAGCATCAATACGCACTCGCTCATTACCAGCAGTACTGCCGCCGGTATAAAACCGTATCGGCGCTGCAGCTGCAAACGCCCCGACACTTAATCCGCCGACCGCACTGCTGTCAGAAGACACAGCACTACCTGCCTGAACGTTAGCCCCAGAAGTTGTATAACCTCCACCAAACGATTGCAATTGAAGGCCTCCAGTAGAAGCTCCTACGCGAAAAGTTGCACCAGCCAGTGTTCCTCCGTTTGAATTGCCAAAAGAACTTATCGGATTAGAATTACTACTTACTGAAAAAGTATAATTAGAATATGCCGATAGCGAAGCGGCACTCCACCTGAGTTGAAGGACTCCATTATTTTCGATCTCAAACCAGTTTCCTGAATATCCAACAGGAGTATTAATCCCAATATATGTTCCATTTACAGAGTTATTACTCGAACTAGGATCTGCCCCCAACGACAATAGTGCTTTAGTTTTGTCTGCCGCCGGCGTTGAAGAAAGTTTGAGGCCATTGGAATTAGCGCCAACTGTTCCACCAATTTCCAATGCATTATTAACATTATCCCAAGTGAAATTCGAAGAATCAGCCAAAGACGAGCTTGTCGCAGCAAAAGGAACTCTTCCTGCCGTTAACCCGCTGATTATTCCAGACACCCCAGTCAACTGTGACCCATCCCCGTAAATCTTGCCATCAACGATCAAGTCACCTTTTAGCGCAGCAACAGGCGAAGATCCCGGGACCGCCGTTGGTGGAGTTGGGCCAACCGTAAGCCGAGTGTCAGCCGTGAATGTACCGATACCAACATTAAGTTCTGTTGTCACAATAAAAGGTGACGTGTAAGGCGTTGCATCAACTTCCAATAACCCGCGCGGGGCCGTGGTACCAACGCCCAGATTCCCGCTGAACATCGCCTTATTCTGGTCAATGGTCATGCGCTTGACCAAGCCATCCAGCCCTTGCGTATAAACATCCATAGCCCCTATGGCGGCGCCTGTCATCACTGAAGGTGTGTGCACCGCGATCTGCGCCACTTCCTGGTCAAACCCGCCAAAAAAGAAACGGAATTTCTGCACATCCGCCGGTGTTGTCCTGGCTTGCCCCGATTGCCCCACCGCGTAATGCGATTCAATGGCTTGGGTGCCTGTTAAATCATCATTCACATGGCTGTCAACCAAGGTGGCGCTGGTTGAATGAAGCGCAAGTTTCGCTTCAGGATTCAATGTGCCAAGGCCGATATTACCCGTAAAATAGCTCGAATATCCTGACTCTTCATAGATTGAGAAATTACCTGTGGCCACAGCGCCTTCGGTTGTGTCATCAATAAGCAGCGCAATGTTGCGCGTCGTGGCGGTTGTTGGTTTCATCAGGCCAATGCCGTACTGATTGACCACTGTTCCTGACCCATCGAGCGTATCACCATTAAGTGTTGGCACACCCTGATAATACATACCATACGCATTGGTGATGGTTCCCGTGCCTTTCCAGACCTGCGGGTAAAGGCCATAAGCGTTTGTGACAGTACCCGCCCCGATCTGGTTAACCACGGTTGAAAGCCCCATCAGAAAGTCAGCCGTCGCATTACCCGAATGAAGCACTTCGCCGTAAAGACCCGCGATGGCATTGGTATACGTCCCGGCATCAGCCGTTGTGCGGATCTCTGACCAGGACCCTGTGGCGCCCTTTGTTCCGGCAAAAGGTGCTGTGACATCTGTATAAAGACCTGTTTTGGTGGTATCTAGGTTCGGGAATGAACCACTAATGCTAATGATTTTAGCTGGCGCGAGCGCCCCGGCCTGCACATCAAAACGGGCCAAAGGAACGGCTGTGCCAACACCCACATTACCTGAGGTTCCGTTGACAAAAAGGAATGAATCTGTGTCATTTTTAACGTTGTAATTTAATGCGGCAAAAGAAGATGTAGCGCTGCCTATAAGCAAAGCAATCATTAATATTCTATTTAGAAAACTTTTTAACATTAAGTCTAAATATTAGTAAGAATGTATTTAATGATGCTAATCCGACAGCTCCGCTTCTTAAGAGAATTGAACGCGGAAATCAAGAATAAATCCAAATGCAGCTTAACGCAAGAAATAAATTATAAGTATTATTAATTTTATAATAAATAATCGGAAAAGAAGACCGAATCAGTCGAGAAGAGATTTATGGCACAAGTTGTTGCATCATAAGATGTTTAACGCCAATAAAATTACAATTTTTCCCGTAGCAGCGCGAAGGTGCCGGGGTTATCCGGATAGGGAATCCAGCAAAAATGAAGGCCGCCGTGGATTTCACTTACAGGGCGAAATTTCTCATTGAACAGCTCTTTAACATCAAAGAAAACCGTACGGTCCGGCAGACAAAGCTCATAGGTGCCGCCTGTTTTAAGAGGGTTGCGCGGCTCAACTTTTAACAGCTTTTTGTCCTGATCATACCCTCTGACAATCCCGCTAAACCGATACCGGGCATTGCCTGAATTGCTATTATCATACTCCTGGCCCTCAGCCCCTGGATTCCCATGCAAAAAACCTTCGTGGAAACCACGGGTTGATGTGGCCATGATGTCGTTCATATGGTCCGGATTAAAAGGCAAGCCCTGCATCATGTTATCAATCGCCTGCCGGTACGCGCGCGCGGTCATGGCCGCGTAATAAAGCGTCTTGGAACGTCCTTCAATCTTGAAAGAACTGATCCCGGCCGCCAAAAGTTCTTCAAGGCATTTAATGGCACACAGGTCTTTGGCATTCATCAAGTAAGTACCATTCTCATCCTCATCAATGGGGAAATGTATGCCCTTGCGTTCGGATTCCTCAATATAAAATTCATCCTTTAAAGGCACATAATCATCGCCCTGCCGGGTTTTTTGGACTTTATATTCCCAGCGGCAGGAATTGGTACAAACCCCCTGGTTGGAATCGCGATGGGCCAGGTAACTGGAGATAAGGCAGCGCCCTGAATACGCCATACACACAGCCCCATGCACAAAAGATTCCAGCTCCAAATCCGGCACAGCCGCATGGATCTGTTTCATCTCAGCGATGGATATTTCACGGGACAAAATAATGCGCTGCACCCCGGTATCTTGCCAGAACTTTGCGGCAGCCGCATTGAGCACATTGGACTGGACGGAAAGATGGATCACTTCAGAAGGAAAATGCGTGCGCATCAAAAGGATAAGCCCCGGATCAGACAAGATCCAGGCATCCGGCCTGCACAGCGACAAGACTTCTTTGACATGATCCACAAACAGCGCCACCTTGCTGTTATGGGCAAAAATATTGGCGGTCAAATAAATCTTGCGGCCAAGCTGATGAACATAATCAACAGCTTCGGACACCTGTGCCAGATCCCTGAAACCATTTTCACGTGCGCGCAAGGAATAACGCGGCATCCCCAGATACACCGCATCCGCGCCAAAGGCCAGGGCAAAGCGCATCTTTTCCAGATCGCCCGCCGGCAACAACAATTCAGGAATTTTCTTCATAATCTTTTAAATCTTAATGTTGGGGGCGGCCCCGTGTGGCCGCCCTTTAAGAAGCCCATATGCATACGTTAAACATATTAACATATTCATACGTCAGTTAATGTTGGAAAATTGTAATCACAAGTGCGACAGGAAAAATTTAAAAGAGCTCCATAGATCAGCAAAAACTGTTACTTGGTAAGTTAGTCGACAAAACAAAGAACAGGAGATCGATGGAGCAGAGAAATTGTAACATCAAGCGCAAGAAATACACGCATTTATCAGAAAGAGAACGTTTTAAGATTGAAGGTTTGTTGGAAGGCAAGAAGAAGGTGGATGTAATCGCGGTTATCTTGGGACGAGACCGATCAAC
>JAZDPD010000093.1:0-3181 GCA_043798045.1 Candidatus Omnitrophota bacterium
CCGTTGTTTGGTTCTGTGTTCGGAAAGAAAACTCCCTCCATCTGCAAGAAGTGTGCGCATCTCAAGAGTAAATATCCTTTCATGGTGCGGGCATCTGGGAATATCCTCGACGAATCCGTTACTCATCGCCTTCGCCTCGGCAGCTCCTCTGTGCGCACTGATATCGCTTCCTTCCACAAAACATGCGTTAACGACCCATCCTTCCGCGCCAGCAATAAATGCAAGCCCTCGAGCGACACTTTTCCCATAAGAAGAAGTATTGGTGCTGCCCGTAAATCCTACTGACCGTCTTGCCTGAACCGCTTTTTTGTTTCCATAATAATACAGGGTCTTGGGAAGAAGGAGATCCTGAAGGGTATATTGCAAGATTCCTCCCGTAAGCTTATTGCGCACGTTTTTCTTTTCTAAAACTTCATTCATTCTCTTGATGCGTCTTAAGTGCGATCGGACATAACCGTTCACCGCGTTCATCCTGGCTGATCGGGTGATTGAGTTAACTTTCGTTATGAGGAATATATCAATCGGCAAAGTAAAATATAGCCTGACAGGCCTGTTGGTGGACTCTTCTTTAAGCAAGCCATTTTTATCAAGGTATCGGGAGGGTACTATGAAATCATTGAGGAGATTTTCCGAATAAAAATATTGTTTTTGCCTTAAATCAAAACCGCTTGTTTTGATCAAACGGGTCGTGATCTTAATTAATTCTTCCGCTTCTTGTCTTAATTGCTCAATCTTCAGCTTTACAGCATCGCTACTGTCCTTTGATTTGTCCCATAAGCTTTGTAGTCTTTGTCCATCAATCCGCGGGACTTGGAAGCATAACGCGACCGACCTAAGGTTTACCAGCTCTAACGGAATGATCTGGATGGAGCCAGCATAAACTGTAGGAAGCCTTCTTCGGATATTTTGTTGAAGTTTGTAAAGCGTCATCACCTCAGGGTCGGTGACCAACAGCGCCCATTGAAACACAATTAAACCTTTGCGATATTTATGGTGCCAATGCACCCTGCCCTTACCGTAATAAGGTTCTCCTATTCCCAATTCATAATCCCTGCTCTTAACCACTTCTATTTTCTTCCTGTTAATTACCAGCGAGCTGGACTTGCTCCGTATAAATTCATCTCTAAACCGCTTAAGGGCAGTGACAACTTCGGGATTGTTGAAAACAAAGAGTCCGGCGCTGGCGTAATCAATGCCCTGCATTCTCGCTTCAGCTGGATGATCTCTCCAAAATTGCCATTTTTCCAACTCCTCTTCCAAGCCGACCCATTCAAGTCTCTTGACTTCACTTTCCTGTCTGACAATCATTGCTTTTTCTGTATTGGACAGCATTCGGCCATATACGGTGACGATTTCACAATTCTTCACCCCCGGAAACTCATGGATAAAGATAAGCGAATCCTCTTCGCCTATCCTGACAAAGCTTGAGGAATCAAGCTTAACCAGCGAATTGAAGATTTCTTCCTCTGTTCCTCTGACAGCCCCTTCCAGAGGATACCAGTCCAGCCCTAAATGCTCACCGACAGAATAATCGCGACATCCTGGGAAAAGCCCCTTGTGGTCAGAACGCACCTGTATCAACGCTTTTTCTTCTTCGTCAAACAGAAATACAACTGCAATCTTATGGGGTGTCCCGTCAGCATGGCATAAATCCCTCGGCCTGATCTCGCCAGTGTAACGACCCTCCCATCCAACAATACGGAAATATTCTGTCCCCCAGTCATTGAGCGTATCTTTAAACGTGGTCAACTGTTCAAGGCTGACCTGTTTTCCTAAAAGTGTCTTGTACTCGGCCTGCCATTTTAACAGGACGGCATGTAAACGTTGCCTATCGTTGTCAAAAAACCGCACGAGTTTTTCCGCATCTTTTCCGTAGATCGGAGAAGATTTCACACTCCCGGGGTGTGATTGGGTCATTGGCGAGCTGGATTTTTTGCTCTTATAATACCCGCGCATATGAGAAACTTTCCCTCTGCGCACCAAACCTTCTACGTTTTTTTCAGTCCACCGGTTGCCTCTGCGCGTGGCCAATCCCTGCTTATTGAGCGCATCGACAATGTCCTCTGTCTTTATTCTTTTTTCCCGCATCATTTCAATAAGATCAACCGCCTCGCTTAAGTTGACAAAGTCTGACCTCCGCCAACCCAATTTCACCAAATGGATACAGATGGACCCTTCCTTAGTCTCTAACGCATCGGCCAACTCCTTGTTGGTCATATTTAAAATATTCTCTAATAGAAAACGTAATTTATTGGCATCCCAAAATTTAATCCCGGAAATGAATTTCTTTTCCGTTAATATCTCAAAAGCTTCCACATACTGCCAGGGTGCATATTCTTGGCCGA
This sequence comes from Candidatus Omnitrophota bacterium, assembly GCA_043798045.1. GTDB lineage: Bacteria > Omnitrophota > Gorgyraeia > Zapsychrales > Fredricksoniimonadaceae > Fredricksoniimonas. The sequence continues at coordinate 2,346 of JAZDPD010000093.1, forward strand.
CAGCTTCCCGCAAGCATTCAACAACAAGTTCATGCGCTGTAAGCCTTCTCGTCCCCAGCTCTTTGGATTGTTTAAACAACCGGGCGGCATACTTTAGGATCTTTGTTTCAAAATCACGCCCTGCCGCCGCGTCAGGCAAATGAGCTTCATCCTTCGCCGGCGAGCTGACACCTTTTTTATCCGCTGCTGACTGTGGCGCGGTGAATTGACCAATCCCACTTCGGGAGTGCGGTTTGGGCGCACGAATAGAACCTCGGGACTCATTGCCCGCACGAATGGCACCTGGCATGAAATCTGATAGTTTCGTATTGCGTATTGCGTTTGTTGTATGACCATCGAACCATAACGTTCGAAATGCCACGCACGACGCACGACGCAATACGATAGTTTGCGCTGGTATGTCGTTTTGGTCGGTCTCCTTCGCCGCAGAGCGAGAAGCGACGTGCCGTTTGATCCGGCTGCTTAAGGCCTGCAGATATTGAATAATCGCGGATAAAATCTCTTGCTGATACCCTTGTGTATTAACTAACGCAATAATGGCGAGCCGGACTCCGCTCTTTGAAACTCCCATCAACCGCACAAAACGCAGCATGCTTCCATTGCCACTGGCTTGGCCTTTACCGCTGGTTGTTCCTTCGTTCCCATTTCCTTCCGTTTCATTATTTTCCGTAATAGGATTAAAACTCACAAACACAAAGATGACCCATCGGTGCCAGAGCGGCAGTTGTGTTGAATCCCGGGAACTTTCCGCATCAAAGACCGTGACATCGATGACAACCTGGTCTTTTTCAATCTTGTGCTCATGCGTTATAACTTTGTCATCCTGACGCTGAGCC
>JAZDPD010000122.1:0-7915 GCA_043798045.1 Candidatus Omnitrophota bacterium
CCGTTGGGTGATCTTATTGAAGAGGGCAATATCGGGTTGATGCGTTCCGTTGACAAGTTCGATCCGGAAAAGGGTTATCGTTTTTCGACCTATGCCGCGTGGTGGGTCAAGCAGGGTATTTCGCGTGCGATCATTGATCAGGGCAAAATGATCCGTGTGCCGGTTTATATGAATGAAGAGATTGTGAAATACCGCAAGGCCGTTGAAGCGCTCACGCACAAGCTTGGCCGCCGGCCTCAGCCGGGTGAAGTGGCCAAAAAGTTGCAAGTTTCTGTCGATAAGGTCAGGGAATTGGACCAGGCCATTACCAAGATGTCGAGCCTGGATGCGCCCATCGGCGAGGACGGCGACGGGCAGGTCAAGGATATCATCGAGGATGAAAGCCTTATTGCACCCGATGAACAGCTTGAAATGTTCCTGAACAAGGAACGTGCCCGTGATATTCTCAATGAACTCGATGACCGCGAGCGGCAGATCATTGCCATGCGCTATGGGCTTGTTGATGGTGAAATCCGTACGCTGGCCGAGATAGCAGACGTGTTGAAGATTTCGCGTGAACGCGTCCGCCAGTTGGAAGGCGCCATTATCAAGAAGTTACGTCAAATTGCCGTTAATCAGGATAAATGCAAACCACATGAAAACCCCGACGAGACAAGTTCGTAAAGGCCGTAAACCTCTTTTTGTACTTATAATTCCCCGATTTGAAGATCTTGCCAATGCGTTTTATGCCGGTGAGGTGATGAAGGGGGCTTCTGTTGCCGCCAGCCGTCTGGATGTTGATATTTTGATTCACCTGACGCAGCGCGGTGATCATGCCGCGTGGCTCGCCGGAGATCTTTTAAACCCCAATGCTGTTGATGGCATTTTGTTTGCCGATATAGACCGCGATTGGGATGTGGTGGCCAAGGCCATCCGTGCGGGTGTTCCGACGGTTGTTCTGAACAATCCCAGTGAAGAGCCGTTTAATTGCATCGCCATTGATAATCGCGCTGCCGCTTGCACTGCTGTGGCGTATCTGATAAGCCTGGGGCATCGCAAGATTGCGCATATATCCGGAGACCTTCAGACGCAGGCCGGACAGGATCGTTTGGCCGGGTATTATGATGCGCTTGAGGCGGCGGGAATTGAACGGGATAAAAAATTTGTGAAAAAAGGCGGTTTTTTAAGAACACCCGCACGTCAGGCCGCACAGGCTCTTTTGAAAGACAGTGATCGTCCGACGGCTATTTTTGTCGCGAGTGATGTGATGGCCTTTGAAGTGCTGGATGCGGCCAAAGGCCTGGGCATTAAGGTTCCGGATGAACTTTCCGTTATTGGTTTTGACAATAACTTGTCGGATGGCGCGCAGACGCGGCTGACGACGTTTGAACAGCCGATCGTGGATATGGCGCGTGCCGGCATTGAAGGGCTGTATCAGATGAGTCTTGGGCTTGCTAGGCTTCCGATTAAATCATTGCTGGAAGCCAAGTTTATCAAGGGTAAGACGGTTGCGGCTGTTAAATAAAAGGTTGGCCACGGGAGCTCCCGTGTAGGCATGCCTAATGGAGGGGATATGAAGAAAATTAATTTAGAAAAAACTATCCGCGACATTCCTGATTTCCCCAAAAAGGGTATCCTTTTCAAGGATGTTACGACGTTGTTGAAAAACAAGGATGCTTTAAAGGCTTCGGTTGATGCGTTGGCCAGGGCTTTTTCCAAAAAAGGCATCAAGTATGTGGTTGGCATTGAATCCCGCGGGTTTATTTTCGGGACAGCTTTAGCCTATAAGCTTGGCGTCGGATTTATTCCTGTACGTAAAAAAGGTAAACTTCCGGCCAAGACCCGTTCGGTTTCTTATGCGCTTGAATATGGCACGGATACGCTTGAGATCCACGAGGATGCGTTGAAAAAGGGAGATAAGGTTGTGATCATTGATGATCTTTTGGCAACCGGGGGTACTGTTGGCGCTGTGCTTAAGCTTGTGGGGCAATCCGGAGCCAGGATCATGGGTGTTGGTTTTGTCATTGAACTTGCCTTTCTTAATGGCCGTTCGAAGTTAAACGGCTTTCCGGTTGTTTCGCTTGTCCAGTATTAACAGGAGTGAATTAACGTTATGACATGGATGAAAAAATGCATTCATTCATTACGTGCTCACCTGGCGGCTGTTATAGCGGTCCTGTTGGGTTGTTATGCCGTGGCCTTATGGTGGCCAACGTTTTGGGTATGTCCTGTGTCTGGAAAATCGGTTGTCGAAATTAAGTCGGATCCCATGGGTTCTATGGATACGATGATTGGGCAAGCCCTGGAGGATGAAAAGGCCGGTCGATTAATCGAAGCAACGATCATCTATGAAAATCTTTTGAAGCAGTATCCCAAGCAAACAGTTATTTATTTTAAACTGGGGGCCATTTATTTTCGTTCAGGTTTTCCCATTAAAGCCGAAGAAGCCTATCTGAAAGCCATTGAACAGGGGGTCAATGACCCGGATGTTTATTTGTACCTTGGGTATATAAAGGAAACTCAGGGCAAGCTTGAGCCTGCATTGGAATATTATGCCAAGGCGAAACTGGCGGCATCTTCCAGTCCGGTGTTATATTTTAACATGGGCAATGTGAATGCGCAGCTTGGCCATTTCGACAAAGCTTTGGAAGATTTGAAACATGCGGTTATCCTTAATCCGGATTATATGGATGCTTTTGTAAATCTTTCGATCATATCTGCGCAAGCAGGTGAGTATGCCGATGCCCAATATTATCTTGAAAAGGCTGAGAAGCTGGGGTATCATGCGCCTGTTGAGTATAAAGAAGGCTTGAAAAAATACTTGCGCCTGTAGCTCAAATGGATAGAGCGCGACTCTCCTAAGGTTGATGTGGCCGTTCGATTCGGCCCAGGCGCATTTTTTCCTTCTTTAAAACAGTAAAATTATTAGAATTCCGTTGACATTTTATCCTTCCGTGTGGCACAATACCGTCATCTTAAACCCTAAGATATTCCTAATCTGATCACGAAAGGGGGTGGCAAAACCAGGTAGTTTGACTTCAGGGTCCAGGGATATCGCTTATAGGGATCATATGTACATAATCTAGGCGAAAAGCCAGTTTGTTTTTTATATTAAATTCTAAGGAGATAATCATGGGTAAGAAATTCGCAGTTGCGTTCGCGCTCGTCGCTTTGATGGCGGCCCCCGCGTTCGCGTCGGTTCAGAATGTGAAGGTCGGTGGTTCATTGGACACCGTTTCTGTTATTCGTAATGGTTTTGATCTGGGTAATGTTAACGCAACAGCCCGGGAAAATAACCGTACGCAGAATGTTGTTATGGGTCGTGTCATGCTGAACGTTGAAGCTGACCTGACGGATAATGTTTCCACCAAGATCGGTCTTTTGAATGAGCGCCTCTGGGGTACAGCCGAGAGCTCAGTCAATAGTTCCATGTTGGTTGATACGGCTTATGTCACCATGAAGGAGCTGCTCTATTCTCCTCTTACGGTGACAGTGGGTCGTCAGCCGTTGACCTATGGTAACAAGCTTATCATTGGTGATGGCGATGGTTCCGGTCTTGCGGCGGTCAGCGATCTGACCGGCGGGGTTAACTTTGATGCGATCAAGGCTGTCTTAAGCTATGATCCGCTCACGGTTGACTTGTTCGCGGCCAAGTCCATTGAAGGCAAGAGCACAACAGCCAGTGGTTCATCTGGCACGAATGTATTTGGTGTTAATGCCAACTACAAGCTCGGCGATAAGATGAGCACGGTTGTTGAAGCATATACGTTTGCCAAGGAAGTCACATTGGATAGTGGTGTTTTGAATAACAAGAGGGGCGATGTCCTTTACGTTCCTGGTTTGCGTGTGAGCACCAATCCGATCGAAGGCCTGAATGCCCAGTTGGAAGGTGCGTATCAGTTTGGAACACTTGCCAATGATGCTGCAGGTACTCAGGGTAAGAAGAATGTCAGTGCCTATGTTCTTCAGGGCGGGGTTAATTATGCCCTTCCGATGGTCAAGAACATGAAGCCTGTTGTCGCGGCTGGTTTGACATACTACTCAGGTGAGAAATTGCCTGCGACGGGTGCTGCTGCAGATAACAAGATCCGTGCGTATCAGGATATGTTTGCGGATCAGGATGTTGGAACGATCTGGAGCACGCTTTTCTCCAAGAGCAATCTGGTTATTGCCAAGCTCTCTGGCGAAATCACACCTGTTCAGGATCTGACAGCCAAGTTGACCTGGTCTAACCTGAGCATGGCTCAGCGTTCCAGCAGTATTATATTGAATCGTCCGGATGGCACAGTGGCTGAAGCCGCGATTGCTACGAGTGGTAAGAAGCAGCTTGGTAATGAGCTTGACCTTGACCTTTCCTATGCTTACACAGAAGATGTGAAGTTTGGGGTTTGTGCAGGTTATTATGCTCCTGGAAAAGGCTTAAGCCCGGCCGCGCAGGATTCTGCGAGCCAGCTGCTTTCCAGTGTGAGTGTATCGTTCTAAGCGTTTCAAAAGTTACTTGATTATAAAAGCCCCGGGATAAACCCGGGGCTTTTTTTATATGATGGAAGGCGGCTATAGTGAGCCGCATAAACAAATTATCAATATATTTATCCTGCATCTCATGATTCTCCATATTTTTTTTACCGCTCGTCGGTGGTGAGTATTTATGTGAAAAAAGATTTTTCAGATATTGTTTTAAATTCTTTTTATATTTGTTATGATTTTAATGTAATCATTCAATCCTAATAATATTTCCGTCGAGCAGTAGGCAGTATGAACCGCGATGAGATTTATGATCATTTAGCCCAGGTTTATCTGGGCAAGCGTGAACATGTTCAGGTCAAGGAATCCAAGCCTCGTCCCAACGCGTGGCTGGTGATCAATGTGCTGATCACCGCGTTTATCCTGACCAGCGTTGTTTATGGCTTGACCGCCTTTTTGACACAGCGCAAGGATACTTTCAAAAGCCGTGTTGTTTTCGCGCTGAATAATTCTCCGATACGCCTGATGTACGCTGTCGGCGGTGATTATCCTCAGGTCAAAAGCCTGACCATTGCGGTGCCGGAGGTGGATGTGGCCAAATACCGTCGTCTTAATTTATCGCTGCGCACCATGAACGGGAATCCGGGTGTCCTGAAGGTTGTCCTTAAAAATGCGCGGGAAGAACAGTCATCCTATTATTTGCAGGGGTTACAGGCGCGCTGGCAGGATTATTCCATTGCGTTTGATGAAATGAATTTAACAGACCTGAAATCGCTTAAGGATATTTCATTTGTTGTTGAGGCCTGGAATGCCAAGGATGCCTCAGGTGCGGTTTTGATCGATAACATCAGTTTTTCCAACTAGGGGGCGGGGTAAGGACATATGAAAATCATATCTATCGCGAATCAAAAAGGCGGCTGCGGTAAAACGACAACATCGATCAACCTGGTGGCGACCCTTGCCCTTAACGGAAAACGTGTTTTGCTTCTGGATCTTGACCCGCAGGCCCATGCGACCCTTGGCCTTAACCGTGATGACAAGAACAGCATTTATAATGTTATTTCCCGGATCACGCCGCGCAAACTGGCGCTCAAGGATATTATCCAGCGGGTGAGCCATAACTTTGATATTGTCCCCTCCAACGTCCTTGTGGGGACACTGGAGCAGGAGCTCGCGGATGAGATTGGGCGTGAGATGAAGCTCGTGGAGAGCATTGCCACACTGAAAGATGCGTATGATTACATTATCATTGACTGCCCGCCGAGCCTGGGTTTTCTTACGGTTAATGCGATCCGCGCGAGCCACGAGATCATTATTCCTGTTGAAACCAGTCGTTTTTCTGTGCAGGGGGTTGACCATCTGATGGATATCATTAATCTGATCCGTGACCGGTTGAATCATCCGGTGGTGCCGCGTGTGCTGATCACCATGTTTGATTCACGCCTGAGGCATTCGTTTTCCATGCTCGAAAAGATCAAGGTGAAATTCTCGGATATGCTCCTTAGCACTATTGTGCATACGAACGTTAAACTCAAGGAATCTGCGGTTGAGGGCAAGACGGTTATTGCATTCGATAAATATTGCCGTGGGGCCAAGGATTATTATACGCTGGCCAAAGAGATGATTGCCCTTGAACAGGGTGTGCGTTTTGAAGAATCGGTTTCGCTGGAAAGTGTTTTGCCAACCGGTGAAGGTGATTTTTCTCCCAAGATGAAAGACTTGGTCGCGCGCGAAGTGCGCAGTCTTTTACCGACGACATTCCTCCTATTTGCCCCGGATGCGAATTCGGTTTATGTGGCCGGAAGTTTTAATGCCTGGGCGATTGATGAATCTTGCCGTATGCAAAAAAGCGGTGATCATTGGGTTGCCAGTTTGCCGTTGTCCACCGGAGAACACCGTTATCAGTTTGTGGTGGATGGTCGCTGGCAGCCTGATCCGACTAATGATCACCGTGAATCCAATGGATTCGGGGATATGAATTCCATTGTTGAGGTTGAGGCACATGCTGCGTGATGAGAAGCCGTTCACGATTTTAGCGTACAGTTTTATCTTGTGTATTATCCCGCTGATTTACAGGAAGAATGACGCATTCATTCAGTTTCATGCCCGCCAGGGGCTGGCACTATTTCTGTGCGAGATGGCTGTTTTTATCGTGAGTATTGTCTTTCCTTTGCTTTTCAGACCCGCCTTATTCATCTTTGCTATATTCTCGTTCTGGGGTATGATCCAGTCATTGCGCGGTGAGCGAACCCCGTTACCATTTATTCATACCCTTTCCCAAAAGCTAGATATTTAATGTAGGGACACGGCATTGCCGCGTAGCTATATGTTATGATATATTTATATGTAAGAAGGGGGTTTTATGCGTATTCGTCTATCTTGCTGCGGTCAGAGTGTCATTGAATATCTTTTATTGGTTACAGCGGTTATGGTTGTTCTTCTGACCGGGATTATTGGGAATTCCTACTTTTCATCTTCGGTGGAAAAGGGTGTTGGAATGACCCAGAAATTTATTGAGAAACATGATGATCTTATTCAGTTTGTGAGCAACACGGGCGCGAGCATTTCCAAAGAGGAGGCGGTAGGGACAGGTGATTGATGTTGTTGGGGATCAATTCCGTTTGAGTCGTTCCATTTTGTCATGCAATTGCTCCATCAGGTGTTCGTTTCGTTCCTTGATGCGCGCGGTTTTCTCGGATTGGTTTTCAATGATGCTCTGGTTCTGGGAATGGTTTTCTTCTGGAGGCATCCTGAAGGTCTTTTTGATGCCTTGATACACACCTGAGAAAAGGACAAGGGCCAGGCAGGTGATGGTAACGGTTGCAAAAAAATAATATTTTATCATATTTTTTTATTATTTCAGGTCCAGTCAAGCTGCTTGGCCGAAAGCTGAGCGGGTTACTTGAAGCCAGAGAGTGCAATAAGAGTATACAATTATTCAAATCAAATGCCAATTATTCTTCATCAGAAAATCTGTTTTTGTTTTCTTATTACGTTCCTGTTAACCGGTATCATGGTGCAGGAGGCGGCATCCTGGCCTTCTGTTCCGCAACATCTTGAGCCTTTGCCTGAGCTTGAGGATATCAGCGGCTGGCGTGTTGTGCCTGCTCCGCGAAGGCTGATTGCTAATGTTTCGCCTTCCATTGAATCGATCGTTGCGGATGTGACACGTTCAAATCCCGTGGTGATCCTTTCTTCCAAGCAGGAAGTGGCCACGGCCCTGGAGCGGGTTGCCGATGGAAAAAAAGGTCCGTTATTGTTCATTTCTAACGGAACAAAAATGAGGATTATGGAATTGCGGTCAAAAGAGGTTCAGGCGGATTTGACAGACACAGGAAAATTGTAATCACAAGTGCGACAGGAAAAATTTAAAAGAGCTCCATAGATCAGCAAAAACTGTTACTTTGTAAGTTAGTCGACAAAACAAAGAACAGGAGATCTATGGAGCAGAGAAATTGTAACATCAAGCGCA
>JAZDPD010000195.1:0-3454 GCA_043798045.1 Candidatus Omnitrophota bacterium
GGGCATAACCAACATGACCATTGCCATCACCTACGACAACAAGTGCACTGAATGACATCTTTGTGCCACCTTTTGTAACCTTAGCAACGCGTGCAATTCGTATCACTGACTCAATCAAGCCACTGGACTCTGCCTCAGGCCTTGGCCCCCGCGGTTTTCGACCACGTCCTCGGTCGCCACCACGACCACCTTGAGCACCCTGACCACGTGAAGCATTAGGATCATTATCTGAAGAATAGGCCAGCTTCTTTTCGGCCTTGTCGACAGACTCCATACCTTGAGGTTTCCCGTCCTTATCACGCGCACCACTATTATTGGCCGCATTAGACGCTACATTCTTAGTTTCCTGATCTTTTAGTTTTTTGTCTTCCATATGTCCTTAGAATTCCAATCCAGCTTTACGTGCTGCATCTGCGAACGCTTTAACACGTCCGTGATAGATGTACCCGCCGCGATCAAAGCTGACAGCCTTGATCCCTTTGGCCACCGCGGCCTTGGCAAAAGCCTCACCGAGAACTTCAGCCGCTTTAATATTGCCGCCTGTCTTAAGCTTACCCTTGATTTCTTTCGCCAGCGTTGACATTCCCATGAGCACCCTGCTCGTTGAATCATCAATAATGCTGACCGAAATGTTCTTCAGGCTGCGGTGAACACACATACGTGGGCGTTCACTAGTTCCTGACATCGTCTTACGGATTCGGCGATGACGAAAAATTCTCTTTGTTTCAGTGATGTTCGACATAGTCCATTACTTGGTTACGGATTTACCCTGTTTACGCCTGACAACTTCGCCGACGTAACGAATACCTTTGCCCTTATATGGTTCAGGCGGCTTAATACCACGCAACTTGGCTGCCACTAAACCAATAAGGATCTTATCTGTGCTCTCAAGCTTAATCTCAGTAGGCTTGGGCGTTAAAACCTTGACTTCATTAGGGACTATAAACTCCACAGGGTGGCTGAAACCAACACTGAGGGTCAATTTCTGACCTGTCAACTGGCAACGGAAGCCAAGCCCCTGGATTTCAAGATTCTTGGTGTGTCCCTTGGTCACACCGTGAATCATATTCTTTAAAAGAGCACGTAACGTCCCATGGTCAGCACGCGTCTGTTTTGAATCACTAGAACGGGTAATCAAAATATTGCCGTCCTTCTGCTCAATCTTAAGGCCGTACGCCAACGTTGTTGACAGTTTACCTTTTGGCCCCTCAACATTAATCAACGTCGGGGTTACATTCAACTTAACTTCCTTCGGAAGAACTAAAGGGATTTTACCAATTCTTGACATAGTACCTTACCAAACGTAACAGAGGACTTCGCCTCCGGTTTTTAATTGACGCGCTTGCTTATCATCGATGATGCCCTGAGAAGAAGATATTATCGCCGTCCCAAGACCACTCAACACGCGTGGAATTTCATCATTCTTGACGTACACACGCAAACCCGACCTGGATACTCGCTTAAGACCTGTAATGACTGATTTGCGGCCTTCATACTTCAAATAAACTTTTAGAACACCCTGTTTATTATCTTTTAGCAAACGAACATCTTCGATGTAACCATCTTTCTTCATAATGCCAAGGATATGCTCATTCAATTTTGACGCCGGTATATCCACCGTTTCCTTACGGACATCAATCGCATTACGGATGATCGTCAACATGTTTGCGATAGGATCTAAAGCTGCCATCGTGAAAAACCTCTTTTTAATTGTTCCTTAAAAGCGCCCCCGCAGGGCTGCCCGTGTTTACCAACTTGCCTTTTTAACGCCGGGTATTTCACCCTTCCATGCCAACTCCCTGAAACACAGACGGCAAACGCCAAAACGGCGGAGATAGGCTCGCGGACGGCCACACAAGTGGCATCGGTTATGTTGTCTTGTCGAGAATTTTGGTGTCAGCTTCGACTTGTTGATCAGCGATTTCTTGGCCATAAATCTTTTTAACTATCCTTTACTGTTTGGTGAACGGCATTCCCATCAATGAAAGCATCTCAAGATTCTTCTTAGGATCGCCACCATTGATTACAAATGTAATATCCATACCCTGAGCACGAAAATCACGACGCGTTGGGTCAATCTCAGGAAAAATCGACTGCTCTTTAAGACCAAGCGAATAGTTTCCATCCCGATCAAAAGATTTGCGCGAAATACCATTAAAGTCACGGATACGCGGCAACACAACATTAATCAGGCGCTCCATGAAATCGTACATCCTCTGACGGCGTAATGTCACCTTGCAACCGACGGGAGAATTTTCTCTCAAATGAAAGTTCGAAATCGCTTTCTTGGAACGTCTGATGGAAGGTTTTTGACCTGTAATTGCCGCCAAATCAGTCGCCGCAACTTCAAGTATCTTGATGTCTGTCATAGCCTCACCAACGCCCATATTAACAACAATCTTATCCAGGTGCGGAACAGCCATGATGTTTTTAATCCCGAACGCAGCTTCCATCGCCGGAACAACTTCTTTTTTGTACTTGTCAAATAATTCGGATTTCACGTCAACCACCTTTTAAACCGAGATTTTTCCTGATGCGACTTAAATTGTTTCGCCGCTCTTTTTACTGATACGAACCTTTGACCCGTCTTTTAAAACATTCGCCTTAAAACGTGAGGGTTTATTACCCTTCGGATCAGCGATCATGACATTTGAAATATGCACGGGGCGCTCCACCTCAACAAAACCGCCATTCGGATACTGGTCGCTTTTCTTTACAGCCTTTTTCACCAGGTTGATATTCTCAACAACAACCTTGTTTTCAGAAGCAAGAACCCTGATAACCTTGCCTGACTTTCCCTTATCTTTACCTGCGATTACAACAACTTTATCGTCACGTTTAATGCGAAGCATTAGACCACCTCGGGTGCTAAAGATATGATTTTCATATATTCCATATTACGAAGCTCGCGGGCCACCGGGCCAAACACGCGCGTACCGCGGGGATTTCCCGCATCATCGATCAATACAACAGCATTGGTGTCAAAACGGACATAGGTGCCGTCCGGACGGCGAACCGGCATCTTGGTGCGCACGATAACCCCTTTAGCCTTCTGCCCCTTTTTAACGGCAGCATCAGGTGTTGATTCTTTAATATTTACACGAACAATATCACCCAACTTCGCCGTTAATTTACCCTTGGCATTGAGCACACCAATGACAGATGCACTTCTAGCGCCTGTATTATCCGCAACATGCAAAAGCGTTTTCATCTGAATCATGCTACCACCGCCTCTTTATCACTATTCTTTTGAACGATTCGCAAAATGACCCAACGCTTGTCTTTGGAAATAGGACGCGTAACCATCATTTCAACTGTATCGCCCACATGGGACTCATTCTTCTCATCATGCGCCTTGTACTTTGCATGCTGTTTCATCAGCTTGTTATACTTAGCATGTCGAATCGTAGTCTCAACAGAAACCACACGAGTCTTGTTCATCTTATCGCTGGTA
>JAZDPD010000001.1:0-5351 GCA_043798045.1 Candidatus Omnitrophota bacterium
CATTATAAATACAGAAACGTTGCCAACAACGTCCCCAAGCCTGATGGAAAGTCATATAATAAAACATTTGCATATAAAAGCAAACAAAAAAACGCCTTACGACCCCCAATATATACCACCCCCATGGAAAAGCAGCCCCATCTGAGTACCCTTTCCAGTAAAATGGCCGGCACAAAGGCCGGCCAGGACATGTCGTTGAACAATCTTCCCTTACATCACATGGTGAATTTTTCACCCAAATACACCTTGCGTGCATTGGGGTCATTGATAAGATCCTGCGCCGTTCCGGCGATCATGATACGCCCTTCAGCCACAAGATATGCACGGTCAACAATCGAAAGGGTTTCACGCACATTATGATCTGTCAATAAAATGCCAAGCCCGCGCTTTTTAAGATCCTTGATGATTTCCTGCGCTTCTGCCACCACAATAGGATCAATGCCGGAAAAAGGTTCATCCAGAAGCAAAAACGACGGATTGGTCACCAAAGCACGCGTGATCTCCAAACGGCGGCGCTCTCCACCGGATAGGGTATATGCCTTACTGCGTGCCAAATGAGAAATGTTCAATTCTTCCAATAATGACTCCAGCCGGCGCTTCCTTTCCTGGATACCTATATCCAGCGTTTCCAAAACCGCCATGATATTCTCCTCAACCGTAAGCTTACGAAAAATGGACGGTTCCTGAGCAAGATACCCCATCCCCAAACGACAGCGGTCATGAATAGGTTTCTTCGTTATATCTTCCTGATCAAACATGATCCTTCCCTCATCTGGCGGCACAATACCCACCGCCATATAAAACGACGTTGTCTTGCCAGCCCCATTGGGTCCTAAAAGTCCAACGATTTCTGAACGGCCAACAGTCAGGCTAAGACCATTAACCACCCGTCTCCCGTTATAGATTTTAACTAAGTCTTTAACTTCAAGAAGATCCATAGAAATCCTTAATAATTTAGCATATCCGTGGATGATTTATCACCCGGATCAATTAATAGTTTTGGCTTGCCGGTCATGATCATCCGCTGTTCATCCGCTTTATAAATCAAACTTTCAGAATAAGTGATATTCATGCCCTGGTGAACCTCAACATGCCCGGTACAAACAATTTCCTTGATCTTGCGCGTGGCCTGATCGAACTTGACCTCCATGCGGTCAGACTTGACCTTGCGCCCCGTGGATATTTCAATGGCCACCGCATTATCGGAGAAAACCGCCGATTGAGTATTCTGATCAACCTCCATCGGACCGTCACAAGTGATCTGGATGCGGTTATCCTTTTTATTGTCTTTCCCCTCCGCCAAAATATCCGCCGTCACATCAGAGCGCAACCTGGCATCCTTCAAGGTCGGATGTGCATCCATCCCCTGCCCCTCAATGGTCATGCCCTTATCTTCAATGCGCACCTTGTCATCCGTCTGAACAATATCATTATTGCGCTGCCATTGCAATGTCTCGGTCTTGAGCGTTGCACCGCTTTCAGACGTAATCACCACATCGCGCTTTAAATTCACATCACCCGTCGATTTATCAATCTTCCCTTCCTTGGCCGTGAGATTCATGTCATCCTCACCATAGGCATACGCATTCACATTGGTGACAGCAACCTCATCCCCGTGAATCTTTGCCTTATCGCCCTTGATATCCCATGATTTCTCCCCTGTTTCAGAGTAACCCGAAAGGTTAAAGCCCTCCAGTTCCTGGGCCACAACATCCCGCTGGGATTTCCGGCTGATATCACTTTGCGCCCACACCGGTGACACCACGCCGATAACGCTTAAGAAGAAAACAATCATGATTGGTCTCATGCCACACTCCAACAGCCCTGGGCCTTAAGTATCTTCTCCACCACCTCACGCACCGCACCGCGCCCGCCTTGACAGATAGACACATGATCAACAATCTTTTTCACTTCAGGTGACGCATTGGCAGGTGCTGCCGAAAAACCGACCCTGGAAAGGATGCCCATATCCGGGATGTCATCCCCAATGAAACATACTTCATTGTCCTTCACCTTAAAAAACTTGAGCATTTGCTCATAAGCATCAATTTTAGGATGAGCATCTAAATAAACTTTGTCGAATTTAAGATCCTTGGCCCTGGCTTTAACCGCCACCGATGATCGGGCAGAAATGATGGCTGTCTTGAATCCTTCATGCCGGGCCCGGGCAATGCCATAACCATCCTGAACATCAAAGAACTTGAGTTCCTTGCCAGCACCGTCATAGATAATGCGTCCGTCCGTCAAGACCCCGTCCACATCCATGGCGATCACCCGGATCTTCTTGAGCATATTCTTATTCATCATGCCAGCCCTGCTTTCAGAAGGTCCTGTACATCCAACAACCCCACCAAACCTCCTTTTTCATCAACCACAGGAAGCTCATCCACTTTCTTCTGCATCAAAATATCAAAAGCCTCGGCGGCCAGACGGTTCTTGGAAATCGTCATGGGGTTTTTTGTCATTACCTCATGCACTTGCTGTGTCAAAACACCAGCACCCTCCTCAAGATGTCGCCGAAGGTCACCATCCGTGAAAATCCCCACGAATTGTTTCTTGCCATTCATCACACAGGCTGAACCGCACCTGGCCTGGGTAATGGATAAAAGAACATCCTTGACCAGTGCCGTATCGCGTACCTTGGCAAAGTGCGTTCCCTTACGCATGATATCCTCAACGGTTAAAAGCAACCGCCTCCCAAGGCTCCCGCCGGGATGAAAGAACGCGAAATCTTCACGTTTAAAATTCTTGCGGTCAACCAGGCACGCTGCCAAAGCATCCCCCATGGCCAGCGTGGCCGTTGTCGATGCCATGGGCGCCAGGCCCAAAGGACAACCTTCACGGTCAACACCCACATCCAGGACCATATCCGCGTGCCTGGCCAATGAAGATTTGATAATCCCTGTCATCGCAATGGTACGGCACCCGATCTTTTTTAAAAGCGGCAGAAGGCGGACCGTTTCCTCTGTCTCACCGCTGGATGAAATCAGGATCACCACATCATCCCGCGTCACCTGCCCCAGATCACCATGAACAGCTTCAGCACTATGCATAAAAATACAGGGTGTTCCTGTTGAGGAAAGTGTGGCCGCAAGCTTGCGTCCGATGATGCCGGTTTTTCCCATCCCCGTAACCACCACACGCCCACGGCATGAGGCCATGGCATTAACTGCCTGGACAAAATCCTTATCAAGTTTTCTCACCAGCGCCTTAACGGCCGCAGCCTCGATCTCCAGAACTTCTTTGGCACGTTTAAGCGGCATATTACTTCAATCCTTTCACGACACGATCGATCTGGAGCATTGTCTTAAGGAGAGGCTCCAGCGCGGATATCGCCAGCATATTGGGCCCATCGGACAATGATTTCCTGGGATTTGTATGTGTTTCCATGAATACCGCATCCACCCCTGCTGCAACCCCGCAGCGGGACAAAAGCGGAATGAACTCACTACGCCCACCAGTCTTATCTCCAAGGCCGCCGGGTTGTTGAACGCTGTGCGTGACATCATAAACCACCGGATAACCAGTAGCACCCATAATCTGAAAAGAAGTGAAATCCGTTACCAGATTATTATACCCGAAACTGACACCGCGCTCGGTCAACAGCAGTTTACGGCATCCCGCTGCTTCAACTTTCTTGACAATGGATTTTACATCCCACGGCGCCAGGAATTGCCCTTTCTTGATATTAACAATCCGCCCACTCTGGGCTGCACGCACAACCAACGACGTCTGACGACACAAAAATGCAGGAATCTGAATGATATCCAATACTTTTTCAGCCAAATCCATCTGCGTCATTTCATGAACATCGCTGAGAACCGGCACCTGAAACCGTTCTTTGACTTCAGCCAGGATATCGAGCCCCTCTTCGAGCCCGGGACCACGGAATGAATCTATGGAGGTACGATTGGCCTTGTCAAAGCTGGCTTTGAAAACATACGGTATCCCTAACTTAGTGGTCAATCTGACAAGGTCTCCTGCCATCTTGATCGTCGATTTCCGGTCTTCAATGACACACGGTCCCGCCATAAGCACAAAAGGCGCGCCGCCACCAAAAGTAATTTTCCCAAGTTTAACAGTCTGTTGTTTCATCTAATCCCGTGCGCTTTCATATAGGCCTCAACTTTAATAACATCTTCCGGCGTATCCACGCCCATCGCTTCCATTGATGTTTCAACCGTTTTTATTTTATATCCGGCCTCAAGAACCCGCAACTGCTCAAGACTTTCTTCCTGTTCTAAAAAAGATTTTGGCCAACGGCAATATTCAAACAGAAATTCCCGCCGATAAGCATATATCCCCAGATGTTTGAAATAACTGGTTACATCCGCCTTGCCATCACGCTTATGCGGGATCGGAGCCCGTGAAAAATAAAGCGCACATGCATTCTTATCAACAACAACCTTTACGACGTTGGGATTCAGGAATTCTTCAACTGTCGTCAGGCGTTTAATAGGCGTGGCCAACACACAGCTATTATCCGCCTTCAGGGCCCGAACCAAACCATCAACCAACTCCGGCTGAATCAGCGGCTCATCCGCCTGGATATTCACAATAATATCTGCTTTACACGCAGCAGCAACCTCAGCGACCCGGTCCGACCCGCTGGGATGATCCTTGCGTGTCAACACCGCCTTGGCCCCAAACGCCGTGGCACACGCGAGTACATGCGGCTCATCACAGGCAATGATAACATCATCCAGTTCCCGGGCCTGCTTAACCCTTAACCAAACATGCTCCAGCATGGGTTTACCTGCAATAGGAACAAGCACCTTACCCGATAAACGGGTCGATGCCCAACGCGCAGGAAGAATGCCGACAACACTCAATTAATTATCCTTTTTTGCCGAAGCCGCTGGATCCACCGCAACCGGTTTTAACGAACGTACCAGCTCTTCCGGAGACACCGCCGCAGCCCCCATCTTGCCCACCACAATACCCGCCGCGTGATTGGCAATATCCGCCGCCTGCCGCTTCGTGGCTCCGGCGGCGATGGCCAACGTGAACACGGAAATAACCGTATCGCCCGCACCCGACACATCAAAAACCTCCTGGGCACGTGTGGGAATATGATGCGGATCCTTTCCCTGCTCAAAAAGACACATACCATCTTCACCGAGCGTTACCAGTAAAGAATCAATACCAAGGTATTTCAAAAGTCCCTTACCCGCATCAAAAACTATTTTCATGTTATTAAGCTTCGTGGAACCAATCCCCAATGCTCGCCGCGTATCCGGCTCAAGGCTTTTCAAAGCATTCTCAGTTTCCTTACGATTGGGCGTAATGGATGCCACATGCCCATAGAATTTTAAATGTTCAACCTTGGGATCAACGACAACCGGCGTCCC
>JAZDPD010000216.1:0-4232 GCA_043798045.1 Candidatus Omnitrophota bacterium
GCATCAATATCCAGCTTGCCAAATTCATTAAAGTCCGTCGTAACACCTCCCAGGTAATAATAATCGCTGTTGATGGCATGGTCACGTCCATAACGTGCATACCTGCGGCTGTCCTGATCCATCTGTGTCTGCCATAAAGCCCCTGGCATCCCATACTCAGCCCCATGCCAGGCTGTATCAAAACGCCATGTCAATCTGTCTGTTGCTTCATACCCTAATCGCGCGGACAGATCTTCCGATTGGCTAAACGAATTCTCACGATACCCTTGGGTCGACTGCCGTCCACCGCTAACCCGATACGACAACTTATCCTGGCTGCCATTTAAAGAAAGCCTCTGATCATTATACTGATAACTGCCATAAGATGTTTCAACCTGGACTTGCGGTTTTCCAACACCTTTTTTAGTAATAATATTAATCACACCACCGGAAGCATTATCTCCATATAAAACAGCGCCTGAACCACTGCGTACAATCTCGATACGCTCAATCTCACTGACTGGAATGATGCTCCAGTCCGAACCACTCAAATCCACATCATTAACCCTGCGGCCATCGACAAGAACCAGGGTATTTAAAAATGCCTGTTCCCCGAAACCGGCCATATCAACCGCTGTCCGGGTGCCATTGCCATACCAGTCACTAACATTGACCCCAGCTAACGGACGCAAGAGGTCAATCGCTGTTTTTGCACTGCTCCCCTGGATATCCTGGGAGGTTATCACCTGCACATCACCGGAAGCTTCCACAATACTGCCCTGGTAACGAAAAGGCGTTACAACAATCTGTCCCAAATCACGCGTATCGTCGGCTTTGGATATACAACAAATTCCCCCCATCAAAAAAATAAACAAAAATAACTTTTTCATCTTTCTCCTTTTTAGGGCGGACACATGGGTCCGCCCCTACATTCGACCCGGACTATTCCAATTAATCCGGAAAAATTAAAGACCCTCTTGCTACCGAAGTAACAAGAGGGCCATAGACAAAATCTATACGCCTCGCTTGTCGTGGTGCGCGACATCGATGCTAAAATACCGTCGGGTTTTCTGGCTTACCTTGAATCAAGGCTCACAGCAGCGCCACTGCCCACGGATCTCACGTGGTTTCCCCAAAACGATACAGAAAAATGAATGTACGAAACGGTTGAGGCCGCTTCCTACTTGTTTAAAAGAACAGGTGCCAGGCGCGTCTTTTTAAAACTCATCGCCAACAATTCATACCCACCAAACATGACTATGGCATAAACCGCCGTACTCGCCAGCGTTGTCCTGAAAAACGGAATAGCCAACGTGTAACACGACACAAAACCTTCCCATGTCTGCGGATAATAAGTTAACCATACCCCGAAATTCGTTACCACAAAGAATAACATCGCTGATGCCAAAGACCCGATCACCACATTTGTGACACTTAAACGGGTTCTGACCCACAAACCGATACAAGAAACCAGAAGAATACTACCCCAAGTAAACGCCACTACAGGGTGAAGACCAAGGAAAATATCCGTCACCATCATCAGCGACAACGGCAATATAAGCGCGTAAGAACGTTTCAAATACACCGCACCAAAAAGTGCCACAGCCAGAACAGGTGTAAAATTCGGCGCATGCGGCATAAACCGTGCCAGAACACCTAAAAACAATAAACCTAATGCAAGAACCATATGATCTCCTTGACTTGTACGAATCGACCTTTTAGAAAAATGGCACAAAGCCCATCCCCAACACTTAACTAATCAAAGCAACAACTTCAATTTCGACCAAACAATCTTTGGGAATACGCGCCACCTGAAGCGTTGAACGTGCTGGAAAATCCTTAATGAAATATTCGGCATAAACCTTATTCATGCCCGCAAAATCATTCATATCTTTAAGAAATACTGACGCTTTAACAACCTTATCAAGCGTTGTACCAGCACCCTCAAGAACACCCTTGATGTTTTCGCACACACGGCGTGTCTGGTCTTCAATGCCGCCAGCCACCACATTACCCGTCGCCGGGTCCAAAGGGATCTGCCCTGCACAAAAAACAAGATTTCCCGCGATCACTGCCTGGCTATAGGGCCCAACGGCTAACGGTGCTTTATCTGTTTTAACAATCTTCATTCTGACTCCTGATTAACCAACCATTCAATGCTTAAGTTTTACCACAACCGATCACGAAGTCAAATCAAAAAATCAGGATTAATCATCGCCATCCGGTGCTCAACCCGAATAATCACGTACAACCTGGACCACTTTTCCAATAATAGATGCCTCGGATGTCATGGCAATCGGTGAGAATGATGAATTAGCAGGATCAAGAAAATACATATTATCACGCCGTGCCAAGCGCTTGACCGTGGCATCTTCGCCAATCAAAGCCACCACCATATCCCCCGCCTGGGCATGATCCTGTTTTCGAACTAGAACAAAATCACCTTCCATGATCCCTGCATCACGCATGCTTTCCCCGCGAACGCGTAACGCAAAAACATCAGGCCCTGGAAAAGCAAACTGATCAAGATTAAGATAGCCTAAAAGATCCTCGGCCGCGTAAACCGGCATGCCAGCCTGCACACGCCCCAGGACCGGCACCTGAAATAGCGCTTCCTTGACGAGCTCAATGGCGCGCGATTTTCCTTCCCGAAGACGAATATACCCCTTGCTCACCAAAGCATTTAAGTAATCGCGAACTGTCCCTGTTGATGAAAAACCGAATTTTTCACCAATCTCACGAATAGTAGGCGGCAATTGATGCCCGCGAATCCTTTCATGAATGAATTTCAGAACATTGCGCTGTTTTTCTGTCAGGGGTTCATTAACCATGCCTTCCTTATACCACACGCGTGTGTGGTTTGTCAACGCTAATTAAGGATTTTCTTGTAATCTTCAGGTAACCCGTACTCCACATAACGCACCACCCCGTCTGCGCCAATAAAAACCAGCGTCGGTATTCCCATCACCTGATAGGTCTGCGCAACAAATGAATCCGCATCCAGGAATGAATCCTGTTCAATCTTGTTTTCCTTAAGGAATCTCATGACTTGTGACTTGGACTCACCCACATCCACCAAGACAACCTCAATGCCATCATTCCTAATTTCAGTTTTCCGGTCTTCAATAGCCTTGATCTGTTCACGGCAATGCGGGCACCAGGAAGCATAAAAGAAAAGAATCGCCTTCTTCCCTTTTATAAGCTCGTACAAACTGGCCGAAGTCCCCTTAACCCTTTCGAGTGTAAAATCCGCAGCCCTCTTTCCGACCATTTGGCTTTCTTCCTGGGCAACAGCACAGCCCATGCCATTAAGAACAATCCCTGACAAAATAAAACCTATTAACCATAACCGCATGCTTTTTCTCCTTATTAAACAGAAATTCCAACCTGATCTTAAAAAAGCCCCCCGGCACGCAATAAATAGTATTCGGCAAATCCAATGAGCACAAGCCCGGCCACTTTCTTCACCACCAAAGTCCAGGCCCCTGATTTCGGCCACCCGGAAACCACCCCGCCAAACGCCCCAGCCAGCATTAAGGATGCCCCTAGCCCAAAAGCAAATACAAACAGTAAACTGGCTCCGTAATAAATATGCTGTTTGGAAACAATATATGTCAACAAAGCCCCCAATGCAGGTGCCGTGCAAGGCCCGATCAGGAACCCCGAAGCTGCCCCCATCAGAAAAACACCAAAACGATGTTTAGGCCTTGCCCTAGACAGCAACTTTATCGTTGGCAAAGGAATCACATCCAGAAAAATCAAAGCAAACAAAAGAAAAACATTGGCTGTTCCAAAAGCCACCCAGGGACTATTCTGAAAAACCCCGAAAACAGTGCCCGTCATCGCCGCGGCCACCGCTAATAAGGCGTAAACAACCGCAAGTCCCAGGACATAAATGAACGCCAAAAGAAAACCACTCCAACGCCCGCCTGTCACATTCGCGCCCGCAATGGCCGCCATGGTCACAGGGATAAGCGGATACACGCATGGAGTAAAACTCACAAAAACACCTGCTCCAAACACAACGACGTAATCAAACCAATGTCCTGTAATAATCATACTGTTACTATACCATGAAGACAACAATCAACAATTATTCTGTAACAAAAAAAGAACCGCGAATTGTAACTCATAGTGCGACAAAAATAAGCTTTAAGATCAATTGTTACCCTGCAAGCATTCCTTTGCCATTTCATTCGCCGTCTTGTAACCCAAAATCTTCCTGGGGTAGTTATTCATCCAATCCTGAATCC
>JAZDPD010000055.1:0-3284 GCA_043798045.1 Candidatus Omnitrophota bacterium
TCAATAGAAAGTGGTAATGCGGGTTGAACCCGGGCCTTTTCCGGATAAGAAATTGTAGAAGGCCAATTCGAAGGCGAATGCACTTTTTTGTGCAAGCGCTTGTGTCGAAAAACAGCCCGTAATGCACAATTCGGGTTTAACAATCAATAATTAAACAATCCCTGCAGAGAATACACATCCGATTTAGCCGCTGACTGCAAGGCACGAAGGATCTTCTGCTGAACGGAACGCGAAAGGCGACGACCCCGACGGGCTTTCTGGACCATTTTAAAAGACACCTGCTCGGTCGATGCATGCACCAGATCAGCATTAGAAAGGCCAAGCTGGGTCATCATCAGATCCAAAGGCTGAGGGCCTAAATCTTTATCATCTGCAATATTATCCAAGAAACCTCCGGCTAACATTTAACACGTGAACCAATATTTATCGCAGCCAAGCCTGAAGGCATGCCACAGCTGCGAGTTTGGAAACCAAGCTTTCAATAAACCCTTTTCAAGAAAAAGCTGTTTCCTCTGTCTGAGCAGCAAGGCGTGCCTGAAGACGGCTGCATTACAATTTCATCTTACATAGACCCGAAGACAAATCATGTTTGAACGGAACACCGAATCATGTCTAGGGCGGACACAAGGTCCGCCCCTACAGCTCAACTAAAATGGCTGTTAAACAACTCTCGGCCATAAAGCCTGATCCCGGAAAATCCACATCCTGCCCCAACGCCGTGATCTTTCTGATCTCCCGCCCCTTGAGCGCTGTTTTAACCATCTGCTGCAACTGCGAAAAAAGCATTTCACTGTAATTCGTGGCCACAAATAATACACCGCCGGGCTCAAGCACTTTAGCCGCCATTTTAATCATCCGCTCAAGATCTGTCTTTACACTGAAAATACGGCCATCAAAACGCGCAAACGACGGCGGATCAAGGATGATCATGTCAAAACGATTGTCTTTTTTTACAGCACGTTCCAAATATTCCACCGCATCTGCCCGGATAAGTTCATTCTTCTCCGGCACAAGGCCGTTTAATTCATAATTGCCCCGTCCACGATCAAGCACCTTGCGGCTAACATCCACATTCACGATCCCGGAAGCTCCCTGCAAGCGGCCATGAACACCAAACGCACAGGTATACGCAAAAAGATTCAAAACCTTGCGCCCGCGGCATAACGCTGCCACCTGATGCCGATTGGCGCGCATATCAAGGAATAACCCGGTGTTGAGCGTATCATTGAGTTCAACCTGAAACTTGACACCATATTCCTCGACTATCGTTGATGACACCCCATCGATCCATACATCAAAACCTATGCCTTCAGGCCTGGACGAAGCTGACTGTGTCCGATCCTTGACCACAAAATATGTACCACCCAGCGACTTCACAAAATCAATGAGCACGGCTTTCTCTTCAAGCCAACGCAAGTCGAAAATCTGGGCCACAAAATGCTTCCCATGCTGTTCAAGCACAAGCCCATCGAGCTCATCACCGTAACCGTTAACCACACGGATCGCGTTGGTATACGCCCGTAAAGGCTCCCGCTTCTTAAACGCTTGCTGAAGTAAATTTTGTATCTCTTTATTCATATTCGAACCCAACTATCCCAACCTTTCCCTGGTTCTTTAGGCTTACGGCATACCTGGCTGCTCAGACAGAGGAAACAGCTTTTTCTGAAATGAATTAAGGAAAGCTTGATTTCCAAACTCGCAGCTGCAGTATGCCTACAGCCTAAAACCAGAGAAAGCCATGAAACCATTAATCCGATTGTGAAAAACAAATTAAACCCTGATTGTGCAATAAGCGCTGATTCACGACGAAACCATATACACAAAAATGATGCATTGCGAATCAATCAGCGGCCCGAAGTCACGAAATAGCGAGCGAAGCGAGATCGTGACGTAGTGCCGATTTCAGTCAAATCGGCCACAATATTCCCATCTAGAAAAAGCTGGGGTTCAACCCGCATTTCCATTTTTTTTGAAAAATGCGGGTTAAATACCAATATTGGCGAGAAGTTCCTTGTTCGTATTAAATTTCCCCAGGCGACTGACCAGATCCTGCATGGCTTCCACCGGATTAAGGTCCGCCAAAGACCGACGGATCATCTGGATCTTCTTGTGCTCATCAGGAAGCATGAGCAACTCTTCCTTGCGCGTGCCACTTTTTGAAATATCAATGGCCGGAAAAATACGGCGCTGGGAAATATCACGTGAAAGCACCACCTCCATATTGCCCGTACCTTTAAACTCTTCGAATATAACCTCATCCATACGGCTACCTGTCTGCACAAGGATCGTAGCCAGGATCGTCAGCGACCCGCCATTTTCAATCTTGCGTGCCGCCCCGAAAATACGCCGCGGCACTTCCATGGCACGCGCATCCACACCCCCCGAGAGTGTACGCCCGCTGTCACGCCGCTGGGCATTGTGCACACGGGCAAGACGCGTTAAGGAATCAATGAGGACCACCACATCAGCCCCTTCCCCTGCCTCGCGCGTGGCCTGGGCCATTAACGCGTCCGCAATCGCCACATGATTTTCGTAATCCTGATCCGATGAAGACGAGCGGACATCCGCCGTTACACTGCGCTTGAAATCCGTCACTTCTTCAGGGCGCTCATCGACCAGCATGCAATATAATTTCACCTGCGGGTTGGCCTTGCCAATGGCCTGGCAGATATGTTTTAAGAATGTTGTTTTCCCGGAACCAGGGGGCGCCACAATAAGCCCCCGCTGTCCCATCCCGATGGGACAAATGATGTCCATGGCCCGCATCGTAAGCTCGGATGAACCGTCTTCCAGGCGCATGCGCGGCGACGGGTCAATGGGAACTCCTTTAAAAAACTTTTCCTGTGATGCATCCATCACCCGGCGCGGCGCGGGCCGATTGTCATGACGCGGACGCCCATGCTGGCTGCCCGCCTGTTGTCCTTTAAACCCGCCCTGATGGGGTTTCTTATGATAAGAAGCTTGACGCATAAAATTCCTTGTTATTAGAAAACACTATTGGCCTGAACTTTTCACACTATCTCACACCGGAAGGTTAACGAAACAAGGCCTCTTGATATTGTGGAAAAAAACCTGGATGGTTCATTCGATGTTGAGTCTAACGCATATCTTCCTGTTTGTCTAGAGTAACAAACAAACATAAAAGCCTCCGCGAATTGTAACTCATAGTGCGACAAAAATAAGCTTTAAGATCAATTGTTACCCTGCAAGCATTCCTTTGCCATTTCATTCGCCGTCTTGTAACCCAGAATCTTTCTGGGATAATTATTCATCCAGTCCTGAAT
>JAZDPD010000064.1:0-2893 GCA_043798045.1 Candidatus Omnitrophota bacterium
AACCACGAAATCGTTTCCTTATATTTACTAATATCCTTCTCTCTGACTCCTTCGTTCTTTAAACTTTTCAAGAAATTACGTGTCGAACTTATTGATTTAACAAGAGTATCGTTAGCCCAACCCCAAATATACGGATAGTTACGATGTTTTCCATTCTTAATTCCTTGACGAACCTCTTTGAGCTTAGTCTTTAACAATTGTTGATACGTTGTCAGTTCTGATATCATCGCCGCGTCGGAAACTTTAAATCTTTGATTCGAAATCATTTTTAAAATTGCTTCCGTAGCATCCTGAATATCCACCATAGAAGGCGGATTATAATATTGTTCAACATTTTTATGCACTATCAACCACGAAATCGTTTCCTTATATTTACTAATATCCTTCTCTCTGACTCCTTCGTTCTTTAAACTTTTCAAGAAATTACGTGTCGAACTTATTGATTTAACAAGAGTATCGTTAGCCCAACCCCAAATATACGGATAATTACGATGTTTTCCATTCTTAATTCCTTGACGAACCTCTTTGAGCTTAGTCTTTAATAATTGTTGATACGTTGTCAGTTCTGATATCATCGCCGCGTCGGAAACAGCCGGGGCTTTATTAATCCTGGCCTGGACATTAATGATCTGAGCATTATCGGCAAACATCCCCTTGGCCTGGGCTTTGTCGCGCGTTACCGCAACACCGTCAGGAAAATTCTGGAACACATTCAACCCGCCAGAGAAATATTGGCGGGGGAAAACCGTCTCCGCCGCATGTACGGGCGAAGTTTCCTCGCCCTTATTCACGTCCGATATAGGGCGGGGCAACCCCGCCCCTACACCCTCGGATATATAATTAAAAACGCCCTTTTTGTAGGCCTCCAAATACTGAACGTAAATTTTCTCCCCAACCTTGGGATCGTCGGATAAAACGCCACTCGTCTTCCCTTGATTGCTATAAACCTGATTTAACAACGCATCTTTAAGCGCCTTCTTGTACCAGGAGGCCAAAATCATGGAATAGAACATCTGACGCAAGGTGGCAAAATTCTTGCCCTGGTTCACTTCTTTTTCGATTTCGGGGAGGATGATTTCGCGGATGATCTGCTTGGTGAGCTCTTGGGTCTTGGCGCTTGGCAAACGGTCGGCACCCTGGGTCGCTTTCGTATCCGACGCCAGTTCGGCTGACAGCGTGCTTGGGGACACAGAGCCCCGCAAGTTATCTTGTAGCGGGGCACTATGTCCCCTGGTTGCAGAAAGGTTGACTTGCTCTGCCGTGTAATCCGTATCCAGCATCACCTTCAAGTGCCCGGCAACCACATACCCGGCGTTATCTGTTTCAAGCACCTTGGCCTGATCGGCTACGATCCAAACTTTATTGAATGTATCAACGGGAATATCCGTTGTACCAAACTGCTCCTGGGCCTTCGTATAAACACGACTCCAGAATTCTTTACCCAGATCTTTTTCAGGGTAGATCATGGAGGCTGTCAGCTGCTTGAGGATATAATCCTGCGCCAACATGTCGCGCCCCATCTCGGTCTTGCCCAGATCATCAGCAACCATGCGGTCTTTTTCATAGGGTGAAAGGTTGACCCACAAATCTTTTTCGGGGATGGTTAACGCCGCAAGAAAATATTTGATCAATTTTTGGGCTTCGCGTTGTAGGGGCGACCCTTGTGGTCGCCCTTTATCTAGGGCGGGCACAAGGCCCGCACCTACATCACCACCATCTAAGATAAAATCAAACAAAAGAGGATTTTCAGGATGAACCTTAAGGCCCTTGATCATCACCGGCATAAACGCAGGACTCGTTCCCACCATGGTGCCGGGGGCCGGCAACATAAGTGCTTGCGCGCGTGCAACATTTGGCCCAATAACAGAAGAAGCCAGGAAAAAGAAAACCATCACGCTGCAAAGAAGGCGTTTAAACATAATATCATTCCTTTTCAGATTGAATAATGACACTTACACACCCTTGATGTTAAAGAATGTAATAAATATGTACTATGAAAGTGTTTTTGTCAAGTAGTGGTGGAAGATAACCTCAATGACGGCGGATTTTATCACTGGCGGTCTTTTCAAGAAAAGGAACGAATAAAAATTCTTTAGGCACCTTGTATTTGGCCAGTTGGCGGTAGCAAGTCAGGCGCAAATCATCAAGAACCACACCCCCTTCCTCCGCAACAATCTTGGCACACACGATCTGCCCGTATTGCGGATGCGCCTTACCATAAACCAGGGATTCCTTGACACCCGGGTATTGATTTAACACCTGCTCAACCTCTTCAGGAAATATTTTCATCCCGCAAAAATTGATCACATTCTTCGTTCGTCCGGTAATATAAAGATACCCTTCTGGATCCAACCGACCAATATCCCCTGTATCAAACCACCCATCCGGGCAAACCTCCCCCGCCAGCCGTATAGGCTCAAGGTAAGCACTAAACATGCCTTTTCCTTTAAAATGAATGCGCCCGCACCCCTGATCATCCGGATCCACCATTTTTAATTGATAATCCGCCAGCAACTGCCCCACAGAAAGCAACCTGGAAAGATCCTGGGACGTATTCACACAAGGCAGCCCCACCTCAATGATGCCATACGCCTGTGAGGGATATATGCCGGACACAGCCAGAAAACCTTCAGCAGTATCCACAGGCAAAGACATGGCTGTTGAAACCGCCAACCTCACATGCTTGAATATGTCCCTGGAAAGCCCGGGTGTTTTGGCTAACATGGAATAATGAAACGGTGACGCGTATAAAAACGTGGGCACCACTTCGGTGATCGCGCGCAAGAAAGATCTCGGAAAATCTTCTTCACAAACAACGATCATCGATCCCCGGCGCAAAAACAACAGGATCGTCACCACAAAATGAAAACTCATGTTCAACACCCAGATAACG
>JAZDPD010000066.1:0-5128 GCA_043798045.1 Candidatus Omnitrophota bacterium
CATGATGATATCCATGGTCATCAGATCCGGCCTCAACTCCTTGTATTTCTCGACAGCTTCACGCCCGTTCGAACATTCGGCAATCACATCAAACTTGCCGCACTCAATCAAAATGTCTTTAATCATCAAACGGATGATTGGGGCATCATCAACTGCAATAATTCTTTTTGCCATAACCTCGCCTCCTGATTAATTCAACCCGATAATATTGGCCAATGTCTTTTGCGCGTCGCTCTTGGGCAAAAGGAACATGCGGCATTTAATGTCCATCTTAACAACACGGAACAGGCTTTCGATCATGAGGATCTCGTTCTGCTCGGAAGCCGCGTCCATGATGTATTCCTGGAAAATGGTGCTGGCAAAATCATGCACCATCACCGGCGGACATGGTTTCATGGCCACCTGGAAATCCGACGCAAAAACATTCGTGATCGCGCTCGAAAGGATATTGCCGAGTTCCTGGACCGCGCTCATGGTGTACACATCAATCGTCTTGGTCGCCCCTTCAGGACGGCGCAAAATAAGATCCGTCAAAAGCATGCTGTCTTTAGCGTCCACATAAAAAAGGAACTTGAACGGAATGTCCCCCACAAGATCAACAAACGCGCCCACCACATCCCCTTGTTCATTGGCAATAACTTCTTCCGTTACCTTGGAAATATCCGCCAAATAAACCTTTTCAAGATCGATCCTGGATCCGGCCTTGACCATTTTGGAAAGCACTTGCGAAGCCTTGTCAATGCTTAGCTTGGCCACAATCCTTAATACATAATGTACGTCTTTGCCTGGCATATTAAAATTCCTCCAATGACTGCCCGAACACCTGGCAGATAACCTTACCCGTATCCATGGCAAACTTGATACGGTACCCTTTTTCACCGCCCAATTTATGCGCCCTGACGGGAATGCCGTATTCATGCAGGATCGTTTTAACAGCAACGGCATTCTCCACACCAATATTGCGTTCCACCCCTTGCAAAACCTTGGCCCCGCCAAACATCTTGGCAATAAGATCCGATGAATTGACCCCGTATGAAACACGCAAAACACGGATCAGCTCCGGGACGCCCGTATCAGCATATTTGGCCTTTTTGCACGTGGCCAGTGTGGCGTTAGCCCCGGCGGATGCCATCATCAAATGCAGCAACCCGCCCACTTTATGATTTGGCGCATAGAGGCACAGCCCCACACACGACCCCAGAACAGTCGAAAGCATTTCATTATCTTTCGCGGTCTTCAAATCGGCCATGCCCACGGTTATTTCCTTTAACCCCTCCACCATAGTTACCTCGATTCCTTAATAATAGTTGCAGGATCCAGAATAAGTGCCACGTTGCCATCTGCCAGAATTGATGCCCCGATAACCCCCCTGACCCTGGAAAAATGCCGTGTGAATGACTTGATCACAATTTCATCCTTGCCCACCAGCGAATCCACCAGAATACCCAAACGATTCTCTCCATCCGTCAAGATAACAACACGCTTGTATTCCTCCTCAGCCGGTTTGTTCGCCTTGACTTTGATGACTTTCTCCAGCTCCACCAGGCTAAGTGCATGGTTCCTTAATTTGACTGTCGAATTTCCGTCAATCGAATAAATATCCTTGGTCGGCACCTTGATGATCTCGGTGACCGCATCAATGGGCAATGCGTATACTTCACCGCCAATGATCACCAAAAGGGCCTGGATGATAGCCAGCGTCAGCGGGATCTTCAAAACAAACGTCGAACCCACACCCGCCTTGGTATCAATATCCACAACACCGTTAAACGAAGTGATCATGCTCTTGACCACATCCATGCCAACACCACGCCCGGATAAACCCGTCACCTTCTGCGCAGTGCTAAAGCCCGGAAGGAAAATCAGATTCAGCTTTTCCTTATCGGTCATCTTGACCGCCTGTTCATCGGTAATAACACCTTTTTTAATCGCCACTTCCGCAATTTTATCCGGATCCATGCCTTTGCCGTCATCACGGATCTCGATGCACATGCTGTTGCCCTTATGCGATGCTTTCAGCACAATGGTGCCCAGCACAGGCTTGCCGATCTTTTCGCGCGTTTCACGGTCTTCAAGGCCATGATCCACCGCGTTACGAATCATATGCGTCAGCGGATCACCAAGCCCGTCCACGATCTTTTTATCCAGTTCCGTTTCCGCCCCCTCGATCTGCAGGATAACTTCCTTGTTAAGATCCTTGGAAATATCGCGCACGATACGCTTAAACCGCGTAAAAACACCCTCCACCGGCACCATGCGCGTCTGCATCACACCCGCCTGAAGATCAGATGCCGTTTTCTCCAGAGAACCGGTTGTTTCAGCCAGCGTATGGATATTATCCACAATATCTTCCTGGTTGACCTGCATAAAAAGTGCATGGATGCTGGTCTTAAGCTCCTCAATCATTTTCTGAACCCTGGAAAGATCATTCTTCCCGCTGGAAACCGTAGCCACCACTTCTTTTTGAAGATCCGTTAAAAGGAGGGTCGAATGATCCACCACCCGGATCATGTCTTTCTGCCGGGCCAAATCATTATTGAACAGGCCCACCAAGCGCGCATACTGGGAACGGATGATGACAAGTTCGCCCGAAAGATTCATCAGCTTGTCAAGTTTTCGTGAATCGATCTTGACCGTTGATATTTCAACAGGCGTGCTGCCTTTGGCTTCCTTGGGTAATACCGCCACCTCTTCCTTGAGGGCAACAACCGGTTCATGCTTGACCTGAACAGCTGCGGCAGGTTCAGCCACATGTTCTTTTTCCATAGGCTTATCTCCTATTATCGTCGCCAAAAATTCATCATCCACCTTTTCAATGGACTTGATGGCAAGCCCGTCCATGGCCAATATTTCACGAATATTACTTTCACTCACATTGGACGTGAACAGCAAACAAACCATCGCATCTATCTTAACGGCATCCAAAACATCTGCCGCGGGGAATGATGCCACGGCCTTGCCATTCTTGTCCAAACGGCCTTCCATCATCATCAGCCGCATGGATTTAATCGTTTCCTTGGCCGCGATTACCGCTTCAATCAGAAATACTTCCCTGCCTTGCGCAACCTCGGCTTTAAGAAGCACCTTTTTGTCATCCGGTAATTTTGTCCAATCAACATCCACTTCCTGCACAGGAGCCGCCGGCTTGGAAGCTGGTTTGGCAATGCCGGCCGCCGCGACCTTCATTTCCAGCACAATCTTGATCGAAGATTTATCCAGCTCCTTGCAAATCGGCGTAACATTGTAATCAATCCGCCGGGTTTGCCGCAGCGATTCGATCATGGCCTTGACAGCGTCCACGCCTTTAAAAAGAACTGCCGCCATGTCAACCGGTATCGGCTTGTTTTGTGAACGGAAATACTGAAGGATATTTTCCATTTTGTGAGCCACTTCGGCAATCGGCTTCGCATTCACGATCCCTGAAGAACCCTTGATCGTATGCATGATCCGGAAAATATCATGCACGATCTGGGTATTCCCCGCCTCCTGTTCCGTCTTCATCAAAAGGGTATTCAAATCATCAATATTCTGCTCGATCTCGGAAATAAATTGTTCCAGGTATTTTTCATTAACACCTTCGTCTTCACCCTGAACAGGTTTCGGGGCAGGTGCCGGTTTCGGCGCCACAGGAGGTGGCGGAGGCGCGGCCGGCTTTGGAACTTCCACGGCAGGTGCTGGTACCGGTGCCGGCGATGGCGCTGCCGCCACAGTCCCGCCAGGATTCAAGACCAGCTCGATTTTATGCACCTCATCACTGATCTCAACGCCCTCGGATTTTGTTTCCTTAAGGACCTTCAGCAAGGCATTCAACCGGTCAAACGCGGCAAAAAGCGCGTCGACTGCAGCCGCGGTCAACTGCATTTCACCGTCACGCAATTTCTGCAACAGCGTTTCCGCCTTGTGTGTAAGCGCCACAACCTTCTTAAGGCCGATAAAAGACGCCGTCCCCTTGATGGTATGTGCCGAACGAAACATCGTATTAAGCTCTTTGGCATCCATCTGGGCGCCGCTTTTGATGGCTTTTTCGGCATCCAGCATTTTCTCATTAAGAACTTGCAGATGTTCCTCGCTCTCCTGGAGAAACTCCGGCAACATTTCCATTACATCATCGGGAATATTGTCATTAGACATAATCTAACGCCCTCTCTATTATTGACTAACCGCGCCAACCTTCGCCAAAACTTCGGGAATATGATAAAGATCTGTTTCCATATCAACCCCGCCTGCCAAAAACGCTGCCTTGGGCATCCCGTAGACAACGCAGGTCTCTTCATTCTGGCCAACGACATACGCGCCTTTCTTGCGCATATTAACCAATCCCCGGCTGCCATCATCCCCCATCCCTGTCAGGATCACACCCACCGCGCGCGGCCCGTAATGCTGGGCCACAGAATCAAAAAGCGGGTCACATGACGGGCAAAAACCATTGACCCGGTCAACGCCGCCAATATTCAAAATCGCCTGTGAACCTGTTTTACGCACCCGCATCTGAAAACCACCGGGCGCAATATAACAATGGCCGTCCTCCAACACCTGACCATTCCTGGCTTCACAGACTTTAACGGTCCCCAAACTGTTCAAGCGCACCGCAAAACTCCCGGTAAAAGTTGCCGGCATATGCTGAACCCATACAATCGGTTTTGTATCCTTGGGCAGACGTTTGACCACCTCCACCGCCGCCTGGACACCACCCGTCGACGATCCGATGGCAATGATATCCACCGGCTTGCGGGCCACATCAATGATCGTCCTAACCGGCGTAACAGACACCACTGGTTTAACAACGCCATTATAAGCACCGGCGCGCCAACGATTCCGGCGCGCCACAGACTCCAGCTTGACAATAATCTCATCCTGCACCACATCCAGGCGATGAGCCCCGGCCGCGGGCTTTGCCAGAAAATCCACAGCCCCATATTCGAGGGCCTTGAGCGTAATGCTGGCCCCCTCATGCGCCAACGTACTAAAAATAAACACCGGTAAAGGGCATTCCGCCATGATATGGCGCAACGCTTCAAGACCATTCATCACCGGCATTTCGCAATCCAGGATCAGAATATCAGGCTTAAGCGCCTTCACCAGCTCAATGGCTTCTTTCCCGTTCTTGGCCTCACCGGCCACAACAAAC
>JAZDPD010000067.1:0-16624 GCA_043798045.1 Candidatus Omnitrophota bacterium
GGAGCGCGGCACGAATGAGAATCAAAACCGGATGATCCGGCGATTCATTCCGAAGGGCACTGATATAGCAGATGTCAGTGAGGAGCGGGTTAAATGGATTCAGGACTGGATGAACAATTATCCCAGGAAGATTCTGGGTTATAAGACGGCGAATGAAATGGCAAAGGAATGCTTGCAGGGTAACAATTGATCTTAAAGCTCAAATTTGTCGCACTATGAGTTACAATTCGCCGAACAGTTGTTTCCCCTGAGAAATTAATTCCATTTTACCATTAATGTGTTAATATTTCTTCCGCTGTCCCCTTAGCTTAACGGATAAAGCACGAGCCTCCGGAGCTTGGGATGAGGGTTCGATTCCCCCAGGGGGCGCCATTTATACAATACAAAAGCCTTTTTGCTAGAATCAGTTTATATTCTACGCAAAAAGGCTTTTGTATACCATCAAAATTCAACCCGCCATACAACTTCATATTAAGAAATACGGGTTAAAACTTCTTTTCGTAACTCAAACGAATGATATGCTCTGTCTCCAATGTCGGCACCATATAAAACGCCAATAACGGATTCGTCGCTGATGTATTAACAAAATAAGACGGACCCACACCATAAGACAACGAAAAAGTATTATCCTTGGGCGCAATATAACGGGTCTCAAGGAACATATTATGATACGTGCGATATTTCAATTCAGGTGTTGCCTGATTGATCTTATTCAAATCATACCCGCGCGACATCGTATAACGTGCATAAAAACCCAGATTCTTATTCGGCACAAGCGATGTCTCGACACCAATATGATTCATGTTGTCATCAATCTGACCGGCAAACTTGTTGGGATTGCGCGTATAATCAAAGCACACATCCCAAATATCCGTCGGCTGAACATGCAGCACGGTTTTAAATACATTGTGATAGGCATACGGCGCCTGGGGGAATATCCCCTGACTGTAAAGGTAGGGCACCGGCACACGGTAAACTCGCCCGTTCTCGGTATATGTCCTGTAACTGGACGAATTATACAAACCCTGCGGAAAATTATCGGTCCCCAGCGTCATATCATTGGAATATTCCCAGACCTGACTGAGATCCAGCCAGTCCGTAAACGCATAACGGGCTCCCACAGCACCGGTCTTGAGCGAAGCATCCTTGCCCCCTTCAATCGCGCTGTTAAGAAGATTCTCACCCGTATCACCAGATACAACGAAGGGATCAACACCTGCTGTGGTTTTGGGAACCTGATGAACAACCCCCAGGACTTTAGCACTCAACTGATCGGTCACTTGATAATCCCAGGCCGTACGCGCCACATCTTCAATCTTCTTGTTATTATTTGTAGTCACATGCCGCGCATCCACCATACCATTCAGCTTCCCGTCAACCAGTGTGGTATTGCCGCGCCAGCCAACCACATTACGTCCGTAATCAATGCCGTTACCGACTTCAAATGCCCCGACATCCGCCTCACCCATCGAGGCCCCCGGAATACCCGGCATCTTGCGATAAGGCGAAGGATAATACGTCAAATGACGGCTCCAGAACGCATCATCACGCGTTTCATGATAATTGGAAAGGCTGGACTCAAAATGCTGATCCATCCTGGCAAAATACAACCGGCTCTTGAAGAAATTACCCGCGCCAGGCGCTGCTTTTTGCGACAAGTAATCTGTCTTAAGCATATCAACTGCACTGGAAACAGCTTCCAGCGATGCAAAATACGCATTACCTTTTTCTTTGGTTCGATACGTATGATCGAGCCAGTCATTCTGGCTCTGGGACATGCTCACCTGCGCCGTAGCTTTGACCCCGCTAAGCGGCTCAACAGCAATATCAACTGACTCAACGTAATTTGCCTTATCAATCTTCCCATCGACCATCCCCAGATGCATATTCTCCGTCGTTCCGATATAGGCACGGTCACCCAAGAACTGCTTGACCCGCAAACTGCCCGGAACAGCTGTCACTTCATTATATTCCTGCCATAGCGTTTTAGGCGTGGCCACCGTGGCCAACAGCGTGGTTTCCTCGGAAGGCTGCACACTGAGTGATACCCCGCGCAAGGCCGTCAAACGTGTCCCGTCGCTGTCACGCGTCATGAACGCCAGGCTGCGATCCCAGGAACCTTTGAAATAATCCTCCGGGACAGGGGTTGTGTCCAGATGACCGGGACTCCAGTCATCAATCCACGGGCTTTCTTCCCACCAGCTCTTATTATTGGAAAGATGCAACGGATCATCCGTTGTCAACGCCTGATCCTCATAGGCCATCGGAAAAACCCGGATCTTGGTGATGTCATCCGGTTTAAAATCAAACCACAATTCCCGGATCGGCTGGAACGTATAATCCACATCCAGTTCAGGCACATTAAATGTATCCCCGAATGTCGAGGTAAGCGTTCTGGCCGGAACCTTGCCGTCTTTAACCTTGATTTCTGAAACAGCAAGACCATCACCGATCAAGTTGGTCGTATAAATACGATTAACCGTATAGCCGTTATTCCCCCAGAACAAATGCTGGATCGTCAGGGTATCATTGCCCCACACACCTGTTACTGTCGTGGCATCTGTCTTTCCGGTATAACTCCACGGGTCAACCGTAATATTCAAATGCATGGCCACGGCATCCTTCACCGAAGCATCTACAATAACTTTAATCCGTGAATAGATCGCGGGATCATATGTATTCTGCTGATTATTTAAAGCATCTTTGGAAAACAAACGCCAGTTACGTTCATTAAGATCCATATTGGATCTGTTGAAGACAGTCGTTCCGTCTGATTCGATCCCCATCGAAGCACGGACAACACCAGAAACCTTGAATTTCGGATTCCACTCGGCCGGGAAAATCTGGCCAAATTCCTGCTGATAGGTATCCATCACAGCCTGGATAACCTCATTGCGCGGCTGCAGGGTTTCGGATGAGGATTGGGCGTATAAATTCCCTGAAACAATCGACATTAATAAGCAAAGAATGAAACAAGACAGTACATTTCTCATACGGTTTCCTAGTGTTTGATTTTAAGAAATATATACTATATATAATAATAAATCAATAATATTAAAATTGACAACAAAAAAATGAAAATCTTCTCAGGGTTGAACAACAGGGTGCAACGGGATATCACCCGCAGCAACACCAAGAAACTGTGTGAGATTTTCCAGAGAATAGACACCCACAATCACTGGCGTTAAACCAGCGGCATCTTTCATCCGCGCGATCGCGGCCTGATCAACATTCAACGGCATTTTATCTTCGAATGACTTGCTTTGCCAATCCATCATCGACGGGTTAAGGTCAATGCCGCCTTTTTGATCCAGCATTTCTTGATCCAACGGTAAATAAATGCCCCTGGATTCAAGCAAGTTCTGAACACCTGCCACAGGGCCTGTGCCTTTCAGGAAACGATCACTTTCCTGCAATGTTAAAGGATGGAAAGCTTCTCCATAAAGCGTTTCACGTAAACGGAAATAATCATTAAAGACTATTTGAGAAGCCTTGAAATATATTGGCTCTGTATCAATAATCACCCCATCGTTATCAAAAATAATCCCTTCCACCTCCGGCAACATCTTTCTTATCATCTCCCAGGAAACTTCCTTCATATCATGGATAACAAGATGTGCGCCGTATTGTTTTAATTCATCTTCATTATTCTCTCGCGCCATACCTATCACAAGTCCAAAATTTCCGCCCGATGCCGAGATCATATCTGATCTAGCATCGCCTACAACAACCGTCTTGCGGGGGTCGACCCCCATCTTTGCGGCGACCGCTGTGTAAAAGTAAAGACTTGGTTTTGCAGGAATATTTTCATCCTTAACATTTTGCCCATCAACAATTACATCAAAATATGGTGCCAACCCAAGCCGCATCAGTATTTTTCTTGTCGACAAACTGGCAGAACCAATACCCCGTTTAACAAACTTTGGGCAATCTTGTTTTATAAAATCAATTGTTGTCTGAAAAAGCGGGACTTTATTTTCTGTCAGCCGTTCATATGCTGCAGCTCTTAGCTGGGCAATTTGATGCACTGATGAATAACCTGATATATCACTTCCCGCGAAAGGCTGATCATTTTGCGCAGCATCCACTATTACCTTAAGGACAAAATCCCGGGCCTGGCGCGCGGATATTACGTAGTATGGAGCACCCTCTGCCCCTGCGTTATAACTGTAAAGAGGCCTGAATCCCGCCGGTTTAAACAATGAAATATAATCAACCGGACCAGCCGGCACGGCCAGAAGATGCTCGTCAAACTGCCTGGCCGGACGATTCTTTAAAAGATAATGCAGTGTTTGGGCCAATAAAATTTTCTGCTTTCTAATGTCAGCGTTCACACGAAATACATTAAGAAAATACCTGACGCTCGCATCCCTTGCGGTATACGGCACATAGCTTTTGGAAACGACCGCAATCCCCTCAAGCTTATCCGGCTCATCCCAAGAGCCCTTGCGGTACATTGCTGTCGAGGAAACAATATTCTTCGTCGAAACCAACTGATTGACAATGTCCACACCGTTTTCCATCGGCTGGTTAATACCCTCAGCGGAAAGAGAACTAAAACCAACCCCTGCACCAAAAATATGGAACGAATTTGGAATGACCCGCAACGTCTGGGCGGAATCGTTTCTTTCAACATCCGTGACCTTCAGCGCAAGGCTTCCTTTGTAAATATTCCCGCTTAAATGATACACAAATGAATTGCGATGCCCGTCAATGCTGATGATATCCCCGTCGGACATGGACTCCCCGGCGATAACCCACGATCTTTTATCTTCATCAAAGATCATTTGATCTTCAGGAACCTCGGCCACAACGGAAATACCGGCATCCTGCGCCAGGGATATAGCATGAACGGATAATCGCCGAGCCAATAGATGAATGCCCTTAGGGATTTTGGCGATCATTTCAGGATTCACACGATCCAGGACCAGGATAACCCCATCAACATCTTTGACCTCTTCTGATCCCGACGAAAACAAACTATTGTATTTTTCAAACAACTCAATCGCCTTAGGGATTGAATTGGCCACCCAGCCGCGCACCGCACCACCGGTTAACCCTTTACCGCGCACCAATACACGAGCATCTATATCATCCGCAAACTCAGGGTAATTATCCCTTTCATAATCATCATTACTCTGCGTGATCCACAGATCACCCCGCTCAATAACAAACTCAAACAAGGGCTCATACCCAAAAATTTTCTTTAACTTTAAGGCCTGCTCCAAAAGTTGCTGATACAGCACAGGATTTAATTCTTCAAACGTCTGCCCGTTCTTAAGCGGCGACTCGTCTTTACCGATAGATACCGTATTCTGGTCGGCATGGCTCATAATCTGATCGCCCTGGCCCCGATATCGAAATTCACCTAAAACAAGAGGATTCCCTTCAGCCGATATGGCAAGCCTGGCACTTCCCACCCCGGAAATGCGGCCATCATGTGTTGTGTCAAGATTGCCGAACATGCCTTTCTGCAAGATAACCACCGTGCCCCACTGCTGTGAAATACGGTTTTTTTGTCGATAGGCCTTGGCCTCGGGCGCATCCCAGGATTTATATACCGCTTCCATGGCCATGATGACCTGATCAATCATGCTGGATGGGATTTCACGTCCAGGCGCCTGTGATTTAATGACAGCTTTAT
Source organism: Candidatus Omnitrophota bacterium (assembly GCA_043798045.1). Classification (GTDB taxonomy): domain Bacteria; phylum Omnitrophota; class Gorgyraeia; order Zapsychrales; family Fredricksoniimonadaceae; genus Fredricksoniimonas. The sequence goes on from JAZDPD010000067.1 coordinate 5,645, forward strand.
ATTGCTCAACAACAAGCTTCATTTCCTCAGCAGATTTTTTATCCTTGGTCGATACATCCAAAACGGCCTCAAAATATTTCTCATCAATCCCAAAAACATACACCGCAAATGCGCGGATAAACGAAGCATACGTATCATACGCAAACCAGGCATCCTTGGTGCTTTCAGCTAATTCACGGGCTTCGTTGTCATTCATGCCAATATTGTGAATCGTTGTGAGAAGTCCCGGTAGCATGAACGCCGATCCACTACGGGCGTATAAAAGGAGTTTCAAATCAGGATATTTGGAAAACTGCCGCAAACGTTCGATCTCGCCAAGAACCTTGTCTTTAAAAGGCGCGGCATGAATAATATCCGGACGCGTCATGAGGCGTGTACTCACCACAAATCCCGGCGGCACATTCACACCCTCTTCAAACATCCTTAATAAATTTAGCCCTTTTTTGCTCCAACGGGATAAAAGAAGCGGCCCCGGCACGGGTTTTGAATCAGGTTGACCAAATCGCAAAAACTCATTATCCAGCGTCGCCGCCTTTGATGTCTTCAGAGCCATTGATCCCGCTGTTACGGACGTCAACTCTTCCGGCGGCAAAGACTTCTCCAACACATGGTCCAGTTTGGTTAATGCGGCTTTCAGGACATCAACACCGGAGTTACGGATCAATTCGTCAACAAAAGCATTGGCAATAGTATCACGGCTTTCATCTTTCATTCTCCTATCTGCCCAGGGCTTATCATCCACCTTGGGTTGATCTAAAACAACATACGGCTGCCACTCGGGGAGAAAATGATGATAGGCATCGGTATCTAACATCGGGATCAACACGGTTCGCATTTCGCGGCTGATCTTCTGTGTTCCTTTCAAAATTTCCAGTTGCATGGCCCTTAAAAGATCATGCCATTGAGATAGTGTCAGTGAATCGGACTGCATCTGGTCGATAAACTGCTCAACATCAACCCGGCCAACCCCGCCGGCATAAACAAAACGCACCATGGACACAAGACTTGGTAAAAGCAACTTCACATCATCCATGGTCTTCACTTGATCAACATGCTGGCTATAAATCGTGTTCATGAAATCGCGGCCGATCATTTGCAACGCATGATCCATTTCAAGCAAAAACCCACGATCTTCAATATCGTCATCTTCCATAAGTTCCGGATTCTTCACAATATGGTCTTTGATGGCTAAACGCAGATCGGCCATGCGTGAAAGGCTTTCCTGAATATCATTCCGCTCAAGTGCCATTGTGAAAGCGCGATGTTCATTTTCGGCAAATTCAAACCTGTCTCCGGCATCCCTTACCGCCTTTAATGCCAATGGAATATTGGTAGAAAACTTTTCAAAAAGCGCATAATAAAGACGGACCATATACGCCACTTGATGCACAACATAAGCATCCTCACGCGCATTAACGTCCTGCAATAAATGAATCAAGGGCTCTTCATCCAACTTCGGTAAATATTCAATAAAATCATCTGCCCCGTCGCTAGGGATCTGTCCCGCCTTTATTAGTGCCTCACGTGTTTGATGAATGATCCTTGAATAACCCTTCAAATCCCTGTCTTGCGTAATGCCAGGCCTCATTCCCAATTTCGTCTGGGACAATTTTTCATATTCATCCCATTCAGCTTCATTCTGAGAATCCCAGAAACGAAGAATAGTCTTGATCCTTAGAAAATGCTCTTTTTCCAAGGAACGATGAATACTCTGCCTTAAGGCTGTAAACCATGTTTCTCCATTTTCACCTGGATAACTGCCATTACCATCCAAACTCCGGGCATGATCAAGGATCCGATGATCAGTTTCAGCTTGTGGAACCGTGCCTTTATGGCGCTCATGATAAATATTGGATACATGCGCATACACATTCGGATTTATCGTTGATAACAAGTCTTCAAAAGCGTCTGAGGAATCAAACGATCCCATGCGCCGCGTCCTTGCTTTCGCCCCAAACAATTTGATCCATGCCAAATAATAGGCGGCAACCACTTCCTCATATGTTCCAGCATCCCTAAAAATTCCATCCATAGCCGCCATACTGGATGAATCAAGTTCTGTGTCAGGGAGAAAACGTCTCAACAACCGCCACCCCTTAAGACCCTCCCTTGATCTTTTATCCCTGAAGATACGGTGGATCTGTGACAACAAGATGTCGTCATCATGCCGCGCGGCATAAATAATAAGTTCTGCAAGCCAGGCATCATCGCTTGGACTATTACGCGGATCCTGATAAACCGAACTTAACAAATCAAGCTTGGCTGTTTCATCATAATGGGATGATTGAACGGCCAAGATACCAGCAAACGTATCGGCGGCATTCTTGTTGCGCGGCATTTCAAGCAAAAACTGCCGTACCAGATCATGCCGCCAGGAACGATCAATAAAACTTAGAATTTTTAATACACTGTTCCGGACAATACCCAGTTCTGTGCGCAAACGTTGTTCTCTTTCATACTGATCCACATCCCTTGAACTATTGATATCCTGAATTGCCTTTTCTCTTTGAAGCATTTCACTCATCATCACTCGGAATGTTTCATACCCTAAATTGATACGCAAAACACCCCCGTTCATCATTACTTCCAGAAACTGAATAAAAAGCTCCCGCCCTCCGGAAAGGGCACTTTCATAATATGCCGCAAAGGCCGCAAAGGGGACAAGATCAACAATAACCGGTTTACCTTGCTGACGTTCTTTCAAATATTCTTTTATCAAATCGTTCAACCCCTCAGGCATACCCCAAAACCCAACAGCCCCGTGGGTTTGATCCAGCATGATCTTAAGATTATAATGAATCGACTCTTTCCTTCCGTACTCCTCATATGATTCTGCCAAACGGATCACTGCGGACAAAGCCCCGTATATCACCCTCAACTTATCTGAACGCAGCATCTCCTTAACTTCGTCCGCCCACCCGCTTTGATACGCATATGAATCAGCCATCACATAAGGATCTGTTTCATCTGTATAAATCGGTAAAAGCCGAACATCTGTATGAATTGATTCAAGAACATCCTTCATAACAGCCGTATGATCAATGCCGTCTTTAACGGCGGCACGCGCCATGACCTGACGTAAGATTTCATTTTTAAGAAGAGTGGTTTTTACTCTATCAACCATAGGATAATTGTCAGCGAACAAATAAAGCCCAAAATCACTTCGTTCTCTCCAATTAAACTTGACGTCGGAAACAAGATAAAGAAGATATTCTGACAATAACGGAAGATCAAGGGTTAAAAGTTCATGTGAAACAATCAATCGACCGTTGTCAAAATAACCCGTTGAATAATCAGTTTTCCCAACAACCACCATCGGCCTTGTCCATATTTGACCCGCGGCATAAACATCCTTAAGAACAGCCCGTGCTTTTTGTGATTCTTGCCAGATTTTCGGCAAATTTTCTTCTTCATATTTGTTTTCAGGATTCTTGATCCGCTGTGCCAATTTTTCAATAGCATGATCAATATATTGAAAAACATCTTGAGCCTTGGGCAAGTCGGCGGGTTTAAGCAATACTTCCAAACCTTCTTTCTGATCCGCAAAAATTAACGCCGCTGTGCCTTCTTTAGAATCAATAACGTCATCGCGAACAAATTTTGCAGAGGTATCCTGGGCGGAATCCAGGGTGGCTAAATCCTCATCTTGATGCTTAAGTTCACCGGGCACGCTATCAGGAAATGAAAAAATAATTCTCTTCGGAAAACCAGTTCGAGGATAACCATAAAACAATGTCCCGTAATAACCTGACAAGAATGACTTCATTAAAGACAAAAACGGCGGATGTGTTTCAACAGCGCCGTCCATCCCCCGTGTCAGCAATACGCGCAAGGGTTTATTGCCCGTGTTGGAATATATCCCCGCATAACCCGCCGCCTGCATCCGAAGGAATTCAGCCCTGACAAATGTATTCTTAATCAAATCACGAAGAATGGCTCGATCAACGCCATTAATATGAAAACGCAGTATTTTTTGACCTTTTGAAATCTTCCCCAGAAAATCATCGGGATCTTGCACTGTTTCTTCAAGAAAATAAACCCCATTATTCCCAACTTCCTTGAAATAAACAGCCAATTGCCTTAACCTGCGACGCACAACTTTAACATTATCAGACGGCGTGCCAATAAAGGCCCCCGAGACCTCGGATAGTAATGAAAATGGAAACTGCCCAAGCCGAAGATTCTGCTCAAATGTCTGATCCACAAGGAACAAAGACGTCTTATTATCTTTGACTGGAACTTGCTCTGCTTTCATTTCAACAACAGAACGTTTCTGAGAATTATCAACCAGCAATCCTGTGTTATCCTCTGTTGTCAAAGTGAATTTCTCTTTGATATGATTTATTATCTTCGCAATGGCCTCATCCCTCTCTGCGCCCGTTGCTTTCGCCCTTTCATTTTTCCAAACCTCTTGCAAGAAATATTCCATACGTTCAATGATCATATCTTTAGAATCTTGACTTAATTTACTCACAGGCAAATATTTCTTTATCCCATAAAAACCATCAAAATAAAAATACTCACCCCTTTCGTTATCATTAAGTTCAAAGTTTAATTTTTCAATTCTTCCAAGAAGGTTAGTGTATTTTTCAAAGTCAATGTCGGGTAACTCCAATAAAAGAGCAAGTTTCTTCAATCTATCTTTCGCATCTTTGGGCCAATTAGGAACATGGCCTCTTTCGCGCAACCAATACGCTTTACCATAATAATCAAATTGTCCCCGCTTAAATTCGCCTTCTAATGCGATTAAAAACATATTTAATATTAACGTATTGTGATAATACGTCGTCATCGAGCTGTCTATTGAGGATTGCCCAGGATGCACATCACTCTCGCCAAGACGCGACAGAAAATTACCTTTTTCCCGAGCCACCAGGGCATTTTCCAATGGCGTTTGATAAACCTGCATAAAAATGCCACCCATATTTTGAGAAATTTCTATTGGATACAAATTAACAGGTTTCAAGCCTTCAAATTCATCAAGTTTCTTTCCTAAATACGATCCTGCAAAAAACATAATCGTTAACGTTCCCGGCTTTGCCTTTAACATCCGTTCGTTGAGTCTGGAACGAAAAGAAGCTGTCTCATTTTCCGGATGTGTGTAAAAAAACATAACGACATCCTTATTGTTCCAGTATTTCTCATCCAAGGCATCACCCTCTTCAAACTCAACCCCTTCACTTAAACCATCATGAGCCGCAGCTTCCAACGTGCCTTGTGCCTGCTTTGCCAAAGCATGATCCTTTTCAACAGATGTTACTTTCATTCCAAAAAGATTGGCCGCGATCAAACTTGCACGCAAATCAGGCCCGGCACCAAAATCAAGAAGCTTTGCATTCAGTAGTTTTTGATGGAATTCATCCTGAACCCATTTTAAGGCCGTATAGATCGCAGGCACTGGAGCTGGTGCGTAAACTGTTCCATTGAACATGGTCGTTTCCTGAAACCGATGTCGACTCAAGAATCCATTGATTTTTTGATAAAGATCACCATTAAATACAAAACCATCGCCCATGGCATTATCAGAATTATCAACTTGATTGACCACCTCAACGCGTTCCATGACTGGATTGAAAACCTGAGACGACACAGATGATGTGAACGCAATATAGGGCGTCGAATGAGTCAATACCCTGATCCTGTGTGGGATCAGTTGATGTGAAACTTCTGATTCCAATCCAACCGTCATTGCAAATCCTTCAGGACGTTTGACTGACTCATAAAAGACTGAAATTATGGCGGGAACAGGAATATTCTTTATTCCATCATAAATCTTACGTGGATCATCCCCGTATTGCCACTCTCGAATCATGCGTGACATATTTGCTTCTATCAAATAACTTAAAGAAGCAGAATAATTCTGTGTGTTCACATCCGAATCATTATTTTTCCGTAAGGTTATTCTGGTCATCCTGTCTGAACTGTGTGCTCTATGAAGCTGATCATTTAACTGAAGCACCACGTCATTCATTTCATTATTCCCGCCCAGAAGTATCTTTAGGAAATCGATCAAGAATATAAACCTTTCGGATAGATTATCGCGATCAGGAAATAAATCTTCAACACGTCTAACATATGTTTGTGGTCCATCCAAGGAAAACATCCTGATCAAACCATCGGCGCCTAAAACCGATCGATATTCAAACCGTCCCCCAAATTTATCCAGCATTTTACCGATAACTTCAGAGGGAATATTCTGTCGCCTTAAGAAATCAAGTGTTTTACCAAACCAACTTATTACATACTCATTGATCAAGACTTTTTGTATATTTTTCGCATCTTCATATATTGTTCCCGAACGTTCTATATCAAAATATGATCTCAGGCCATACTGTGTTTTCATCCGGGATATTATCCCCTCCTTAACTCTTTCTGACATCGAATCCATTTCTTGCAACATAACGAACAACTCATCAACTCCTTGATCTTTAAGCTTTGGTTGAATAATTAATTTCCGAACATCATCATTTAACCAGGACATTTTATTGATCTTAAATTGCAAGCCGGCATCAAGCGCCGCATTGACCAAGACCCAATAACGTTCTGTATACTTATCAATAACAGATTGAATCGCCTGATTTCTTTCTTCAGGTGTAACATTGGCCTTTCTAAGTTTTACCAAAAGATTTTCAACCGGCCGTTGATACACATCAAGCGAAAAAGTCAGTGTTCCGGTCGGCGACAGATTCTTTATAATATTAACTGTGAACTCAGCCAAAGGATCAGCAGGAAGACCGCGTGTGATGATTTCAGTTGTCGTATTCTTCTTGTCCAATACAAGCGACAGATCCGCGATATTGGCACCAATCACCGGATCATAATAATCAATAGGATCAGAATCTTCATACGGATGAAAAATAACATTCTGACGTTCATAAAGTTTATTCTTCAAATTAAGGATAATTCCCATAGGAAGAGAATATATTCTTCGTGCAATCGCATCGGCATAACAATAAAGGCATTGATTGCGGCATCCTTGTGTTACGGCCATATAGATCCTATAGCTATGCGACCCAACATTAAACTTATCTTCCCTCGTAATCAACGCATCTTTCTGCTCATCGCTCCATCCTTTAAGCACTTCTGCCAAACAAATATTCCGTGTCTCAACATTACGCGGCATAAACCCGATAAGGTTCTTAAATTCATTGAAAAACGACGCTGACTTCCACTCAAATCCGGGCACATCAATGATGCCTAGAATTCTTTTATAATCATTTAAAATATTATGCCCGTTGGGGCTGAGCATATCTCGAGCACCGGTGGAAGTTTCATACTGCGCATAGCCTTCCAGAATAGCAATACCCACAGCCAATAATTTTCGGTATTGGAGATAAAATTCTTTTAAAGGAACTTCATGGGAAAGGATATCATCAATCTTTTTAGATAACCTCGACCCCATATATTCATTTTTCATGCCAATAAGCCTTTGTTCATTGAATCCCAGTTTTTGCAAGTCCCTGTTCATGATGGTTTCCGGATCATATCGATCCATGTGCCTTGCATCAACCTTAGCCAAATCGATTAACGGCGCTGTACTTTGTGCCAAATCAAATCTCGTAGAAACAACAATGCTGTTAGAAGAATTCATAGGTAATCGGCGAATATCCTGAAGCAAAATCATCGCATGATCAGATAACTGGAGTGAACATCCTCCCGAGAAATACTGGCGGGGGACAACATTATCGGCCGTATGTAGGGGCGAGGCTGCCTTGCCCTTATCAGGGCGGGGAGACCCCGCCCCTACATCATCGGATATATAATTGAATACGCCCTTCTTGAACGCCGCAACGTATTGCGCCCAAATCTTCTCTTTTTCATTCTTGTCGGCAATATCAACGCCAACTGTTTTGTTATGATCGACGTAATGTAATAATGGATTGGATTGTAAGGACGTTGCATGCAACGCCCCTACAATTTTGCGTTTGTACCACGTGGCCAGGATCAACGAATGATACACCTGGCGCAATTGGGTAAAATTCTCGCCCTCGTTCACCTCTTTTTCGAGGAGGGGGATGATCACCTCGCGCAATATGCCCTTGGCCAAACCATCCGTAATGGCCGGCCCCTGTGTCGGCCATTTATCCGCCGTATGTAGTGGCGGCTCATGAGCCGCCACTACACGCGCGGTATAATCGGAATCCAACATCACCTTCAACCGTGATCCCACCACATACGCCGCGTCTTTATTCTCGTACACCGTGGCTTTCTCAGGAACGATCCAAACTTTATTAAATGTATCAACCGGAATATCGGTGGTGCCGTATTTGTCCTGCATCGCAGCATAAACCTTATTCCAAAATTTCTTACCCACATCCCCTTCGGGGTACATCAAAGATGCTGTGATCTGTTTGAGGATATAATCCTGTGCTAAAAGATCCCGACCCATTTCGGTTTGACCAAATGCCTCGGGCACAATGCGATCTTTTTCGTAGGGCGATAGATTGACCCATAAATCTTTTTCGGGAATAGTTAATGCGGCGAGGAAATATTTGATCAGGCGGTTTGATTCGTCATGTAGGGGCGACCCTTGTGGTCGCCCTTTATCTAAGGCGGGCACAAGGCCCGCCCCTACGCCCCGATCCAAAATAAAATCGAAACGAAAAGGATCATTCGCATAAACCTTGATCCCCTTAAGCAACGGCGGGGTAAATGCAGGACTTAAAGATACACGTCCCCCGGGTGCAGGAAGCGTTAAAACGCTTTGGGCGTAAACACTTACATCAGATACTAAGAAGGCCAGTATCAGAAATAGACTGATCAATCTATTAAACATACTGTTAAATATAAACTATATATAAGGTAAAAAACAAGGGCGGGAGAAAATCGTAAGGGCACGCCATGGCGTGCCCTTACAAGACAATTAAATAATTGCAGGGGCGATTCATGAATCGCCCCTACGCTTGGACTCCAATTCTTCCCAACGCTTATAAGCTTCCACAATCTCAAAAGCCACAGCCTCGGACTTGGCTTTAACCTTGGATATTTCCTGAGGATTCTTCTTATAAAACTCAACATCCGCCAGAAGCGCACAAAGCATCACCTGATCGGCTTCCAGTTTTTCGATCTTCTTGGGCATATTCTCCAGATCACGCCCGTCTTTAAACGAAAGCTTCACCGTGGTCCGCGGTTTTTCTGTCTTGGGCGCATCCGCTACAATCTTATCTGCTACCGGCGCCATCGCGGCACTCCCCTTGCGCTGGGCCAGCCAGTCATCGTAACCGCCAGGATACTCATTCACATCCCCGCTGCCTTCCAGCACAATGGTCGAGGTCACGACATTATTCAAGAAAGCCCTGTCATGACTAACCATCAGAAGCGTTCCCTCATACGCGGCCAGAAGATCTTCCAAGAGTTCCAGGGTTTCCATGTCAAGATCATTGGTGGGTTCATCCATGACCAGAAGATTGGAGGGCTTTGTAAAAAGACGCGCCAACAAAAGGCGGTTGCGTTCCCCACCGGAAAGGACTTTCACAGGTGTGCGTGCCCGATCGGGCGCAAATAAAAATTCCTGCAAATAACCGATAATATGCCGCGGTTTGCCATTAACCATCACCGTATCACTCTGTCCCGCCACATTTTCAGCCACACTTTTTTCTTCATCCAACGCTTCACGCATCTGGTCATAATAGGCGATCTGAAGTTCAGTTCCGAAGCGGGCGGTCCCCTTGGTGGGCGTATGTTTCCCCAACAAAATGCGTAACAGCGTTGTTTTCCCCGAACCATTCGGACCGATCACACCGATCTTGTCACCCCTCATAATATTGGTCGAGAAATCCTTGATCAGGCATTTATCATCGTAGGTCTGCCCCAGGCGTGATGCCTTAATGACCAGATGCCCGGAAACATCCGCCTCCTGAAGGCGAAACCGTGCCTGACCTTCACGTGCCCGACGGGCTTTTCGCTCGACACGCATCTGTTCCAGGGCTTTCACACGCCCCTCGTTTCGGCAACGGCGGGCCTTGACCCCCTGGCGGACCCACACTTCCTCTTCACCAAGCCTTTTATCAAACTTGGCCTGTGAAACCTCTTCCATCTGCAGCGCGAGATCCTTACGCTCAAGGAAAGTCTTATAATCACACGTCCAATTAAAAAGCCGTCCGCGATCAAGTTCCAGGATACGGTTAGCCACATGCTCCATGAACATGCGATCATGCGTCACAAAAAAAACAGTTCCCGGGTAACTCTTGAGGAAATCTTCAAGCCAGTCAATGGAATCGATATCCAGATGATTCGTGGGCTCATCCAAAAGAAGCACATCGGGCTTTTGAACTAAAGCGCGCGCCAAAAGCACGCGGCGTTTCTGCCCGCCGGATAAATGCGCCAGGTCCATATCGCCTTCAAGCTTCAGCTTGGCAATGATCTGCTCGATCTGATGATCCAGCTCCCAACTGTGGGTACGGTCCAATTCGGCCTGCAAGACATCCAAACGCCGTAACATCTCAGGTGAATGATCTGTGTGCAACTGATGACTGACATGATGATAATCGCTCAAAAGATTGGCACGGTCACCAAGACCGGATGCCACCATATCGAAAACATCGCCCTTCATCTCGCGCGGCACATCCTGTGGCAAATAGGCAACCACAAGCCCTTTTTGAAACGCGACGCTGCCGTTATCAACACCGGCTTGCCCTGCCAGCACCTTCATGAGCGTGGTCTTGCCCGTACCGTTACGGCCCAACAGAGCAATGCGCTCGCCAGGCTCAATCTGCAAACTAAGCTCGTCGAATAATTTTGGCCCACCGAAGGCCAACGATATTTGTTGAAGACTGATAAGTGCCATATATCCCAATAATCATTATAAAGGCGTCTTAAATGCCCGCCTCTGTGAACATTCTTTAACCCGCATTTTTCAATAGAAAGTGGTAATGCGGGTTGAACCCGGGCCTTTTCCGGATAAGAAATTGTAGAAGGCCAATTCGAAGGCGAATGCACTTTTTTGTGCAAGCGCTTGTGTCGAAAAACAGCCCGTAATGC
>JAZDPD010000069.1:0-2801 GCA_043798045.1 Candidatus Omnitrophota bacterium
GTGGCGTATACGGCTGGTTTAAGCCTGGGTGAATATGGGGCTATGTGTGCGGCAGGGGTGCTTTCATTTGAAGATTGCTTAAGGCTTATTCAGCAGCGCGGAGCATTTATGGAAGCGGCGGCGAAAGCGAATCCTGGAAAAATGGCAGCTGTGATCGGATTTGATAAAGATAAGCTTGTTGATATTTGTAAGACAGCTGGTTGTGAGGTGGCGAATTTTAATGCGCCTGACCAGATCGTTATTACGGGTCTAGCCACAACCGTAGAAACAGCATGCCAGCTGATCGTGCAAGCAGGCGGCAAAAAGGTGATTCCGCTGGATGTGGCAGGTGCGTTTCATTCATCGCTCATGCGATCCGCTGCGGATAATTTTGCCAAGGTCATGGGGTCTGTTGAACTTAAGGTTACGGATACCAAGGTTGTGACCAACGTGAATGCCAGGCCTCAAGAGACACCGGATGAAATCCGTGCCAATTTGCCCCGTCAGATTTATTCGTCGGTGAAGTGGGTGGATTCCGTCAGGTTTATGGCGGCAGAAGGTGTTGCGGATATGATTGAAATCGGGCCGGGTCGTGTTCTTAAAGGCCTTATTCGTAAGATCGATCCCAGTATCAATGTTCAAAACATTCAGTCGCCGGAAGATATTGCCGCAGTGTCTTTTTAAGCCTTTTGTTGTAGTGTGATCGTTGACCTTAATGGGCAAGGTTCCTTCTAAACATCTTCCATTTATATAATGAGTTCATGCGAATTGATTTACCATTGGCATTACGATGGTTTAAAGAGGATTCTTGTTGTCATTTCTGCTGCAAAACATAATCTGCATTTTTTATAACCATATCGCTTGTAAGTAAAAGAATTTGTTATAATTATGAAACTTTCTGGCTTGGCGTTTGTCTAATCTAATAGGAAGTTCAAATGACAACATACGGGAAGCTATTAACATAATAGGTTTTTATGAAGAAAATAATGTTGCTGATTGCTTGTGTCGGATTTATCTCTTCAACGTGCTTTGCTGATAGCAAAGAATTGACGTGGGGTGATTGTGTCATTGAAGCCCGTGGTCATCATCCTGATCTTATTTCTGCCAGGGAGAAATTGAATCAAGCCAAGGCAAGTAAAGGTCTTACGCGCAGTGACATTTTACCCAGGATCACAAGTACGGCCAGTGCAGATACGGCTAAGACCCAAGGCAAGGCAAGATCTGAATCATATGCCTATGGTGTCAGCGGGAGGCAATTGTTGTTTGACGGGTTTAAGACCTCTAATAACTTGGCGGCAGCGCAGGAAAATATAAAATCATCGCAATATAATTATCAGGTTGTTTCATCCAATGTTCGTTTGAGTTTACGCAGTGCTTTTGTTGATCTTTTAAGCGCTCAAGAATCTTTGGGTGTTACTCAAAACATCCTTGATCGCCGCAAACAGAATTTGTCCCTGGTAAATCTTCAATATCAAAGTGGCATGGAACATAAAGGTTCGTTGCTTACGGCTCAAGCCAATGAAGCACAGGCGAAGTTGGATTATTTGCAAGCTCAAAGGAATGTGGCCTTATCACAAAGAAGGCTAAACAAGGCATTAGGAAGGTCAAAATTTGTACCCATGGTTGTTGCCGGGGATCTTTCGGAGAACGGCATTGATCCGGCAGAGCCTGATTTTGAGATGCTTGTGGATTCAACGCCTTTGCTTAAAGAGTTGGCCGCACAAAAAGAATCAGCTCGTTTTGGGTTAAAGTCTGCGAAATCAAATTTCTTTCCCCAGATTTATGCGGATGTCAGTGCCGGGAAGTCAGGAGATCATTGGGCGCCTGAAACAGGCAGCTGGTCAACCGGGATCAGCGTGAGTTTTCCAATTTTCCAGGGTGGGCAAAATCAGGCCGCATTGGTCAAGGCGCGCGCGGCCTACCATCAGCTTCAGGCCGAGGAGCGCAGTGGTCGCGATGGTGTGATCTTTACGTTGGCACAAACCTGGACGGATTGGCAAAACAATGTGGCCCAAACAGATGTCCAGGAAAGGTTCCTGGCGGCATCCCAGCAAAGGGCGGATATTGTTGAAGCGCAGTATAAATCAGGTCTGGCGACTTTTAATGACTGGACAACGATTGAGGATAATTTGGTCAGGGATCAGAAGGCCCTGTTGCAAGCCAAGACAAATGCCAATATTTCTGAGGCCGATTGGCTTCAGGCAAAAGGAGTGACGCTCGATGAATAACAGGATTATTATCATTATTGTTTGCATCATATTGGCCGTTACCGGCATTTGGTTTGTATTTGGAAGAACAAAGAAAACAGTTGAGACATTAAAGCAAGCCAAGCCTTTCTACGGTCATATTGAAAACGCCATTACGGCTACAGGGACTGTCCAGCCACAGAACCGGCTTGAGATCAAGCCGCCTATTTCAGGCCGTATTGACAAGATCCTTGTTGAGGAAGGACAGATGGTTAAAAGCGGTGATATCCTGGCGTTGATGAGCTCGACTGACCGGGCGGCGCTTTTGGATGCTGCGCGGCTGCAGGGAGGCGATATCCTTAAAAACTGGGAAGATGTTTATAAACCGACCCCACTTATAGCGCCTGTTGACGGTGAGGTTATTGTTAAGGCTGTTGATCCCGGGCAAGTTGTTTCTGCTTCAGATGCTGTGGTTGTATTATCCGACCGGTTGATTGTGCAGGCACAGGTTGATGAAACGGATATCGGGAAAGTCAAGCGCGGCCAAATGGCAGAGATAACACTGGATGCTTATCCGCAACTGATGGTCAAAGCCAAGGTTGACCATATTTATTATGAGTCTAAGGTTGTGAGCAA
>JAZDPD010000117.1:0-3875 GCA_043798045.1 Candidatus Omnitrophota bacterium
GCATCATTAACGTAATAAATCGGCGTTGTCACATAAAACTTATTTTTTGTCATTGGGCACATCATCCGTTTTTGGAATATTCATCTTCACAATCTTCCCATCCCCCATATCCAGATGCACCAGCCGCTTTAAGATATCCAGGTTGATAACCTTGCCCTTGCCGTCTGCTGTCTGCATTTTGCCGCCCATCTTGGGAAGCCCCTTATTAAGCTCCTTGTAAACATTATACTCATACGCCATACAGCATTTGATACGGCCGCACACACCCGAAATCTTGGAAGGGTTCAGCGGCAAAGCCTGCTCTTTAGCCATCTTGATCGACAGCTGGCTGAAATCCTTGATAAAAGAAGCACAGCACAAGTGCTGCCCGCAAACACCATACCCCTCAACCATCTTCGCACGATCACGCACGCCAATCTGCTTGAGCTCAATGCGTACACGAAAAAGCTTCGCAAGTTCTTTAACCAGGTCACGGAAATCAACACGACCTTCAGCCGTAAAATAAAAAATAATCTTGGAACCATCAAAAGCATACTCCGACATCAACATGTTCATTTCCAGCTTGAGCTCATTGATCTTGGCAATGCACACATGCAACGCATCCTTGGCCTTGGTGCGATTATGCTCGATCTGGCGTAAATCCGTATCTGTAGCCTTACGGATCACGCGTCCTGAAGCAAAAAACTTCTTTTCTGACTCACACTTGGGCACGCAACGGGATGCCACGCGCGAAAACTCCACCCCGCGCTCCACCTCGACAATCAAATAATCACCGCGCTTGCATTCCACATCACGATCATCCACATAAATGACCGGACGGTGTTCGCCAAGTCTGACTTGTATCAATTTTCCCATAAATCTCCTTAATGCACATCATGCACGGCATCCCCGCGCTTGACATATCAAGATACCAACATTTCCCTGACAACCGTCAGGACTACTTTCATATTCTGATGGCCATCGATCCGACGAAGCGCGTCCTGTACCAGCGCCGCATGCGCTGACAATTCCCGCGGCGTATACCGCTGCGCCAATCGTTTGATCTCAACCTGGCGATCCCTGTTAACCACCGATTCCGGCGTACCACAGTGCAACATCATCGCATCCCGAAGCACCATAAGAATAACACCCAAAGCCAGATCCCCGTCTTCCCGCTGTGGACCAACCACCTTGATCAATCCTTCCGCATCACCCGGTGAGAAGAAAGCATCCAGCAACCTGCTCCGGCGTGCCAAGAAAGCCTCACCCAAATCCAGCGCACGCCCCGGACTGCCCTGACCAAACGCCGCCAAAACAACCGCATCATGCGCGCTGAGGCCATGCTCTTTCTGCAAAAGACCAACCAGCTCCTTTTCCGGCATGCCGGGGAAATGCATCCACTGACAGCGCGAACGAATCGTGGACAAAAGCGCATCCGGCAATGCTGTTGTCAGGATAAGCACCGTATCCTGACGAGGCTCTTCCAATGTTTTCAAAAAAGCATTGGCCGCCCCCTCGTGGATAAGCTCGGCAGACTTTACAATCGCAAACTTAACCCTTGCCTCCAGCGCTCGAAACTCAAAACGTTCAATGAGCAGGCGGATCTGATCAATGCCAATACCTGTTTTGTCCTCAGGCTTCTCAAGGACAAATATATCCGGATGATTCCCCCCTGCGATCTTTCGGCATGATCCGCAATCACAGGTCAACGGATCCATGGCATCCTTCAAACAATTGACCCGTTGTGCCAAAGCCCGTGCGGTTTCAAACTTACCAATCCCTTTTGGCCCGGCAAACACATACGCATGGCCTAACTTTCCATCGGCATGCCATTGGGTCAACGTCGCTAAAATATCCCTGTTCACAATAACGTCTCCACAGCCGCCCGGATACGCATCGCATTCTCTTCCTTGCTCGCACGCCCATCAATGACCATCACGCGCCCCGGCTCCTGCCTGGCGATCAGATGATAGCCGGCACGAACCCGGTCATGATACTCCAGAGAACGCAGCTCAATCCGGTCACGCTCTGCCCCGCGACGAGCCAACCCTTCTTGCGTCGAAAGATCAAGGAAAAACGTCAGATCCGGCTGTATCCCTTTGGTGGCAAAAAGCCCCATAGCCATAATGGCATTAACAGACACCCCGCTCCCATATCCCTGATACGCCACGGTTGAATCCAGGAACCTGTCACATAAAAGAATCGTCCCCTGGGATAATTCCGGGATAATAACCTCCTCGACCAATTGTGCGCGGGCCGCCATATACAAAAGCGTTTCACATTCCCTGTTCATGGACACATTATTCTTATCCAAAAGAATTTCACGCACCTTCTCGCTGATAACAACCCCTCCCGGCTCACGGATAAGCTTGGCCGGGAAACCCCCGGCGGTTAAATCATCCAGCAACAATTTGGCGTGAGTACTTTTTCCGCAGCCTTCAGATCCCTCAAAGGTGATGAATTTTCCTTTATAAGCGTCCACGTCACACCCTCCGCCAGGTTTGGCCGGATTTCCCGTCTTCAACAATAACGCCCCGCGCCTTGAGAAGATCACGTAACTGATCACAACGCTGCCAGGCCTTTGCCTGGCGGGCCGCGGCACGCTCATCCAAAAGGGCCTGCTCATCCGCAGAAATAACAACAGCCTCCTGCGCAAGCACCAGCCCCCAAATCCCCTCGAGGACTTCACACAAGAATTGGCCTGCCAAATGCACGCTGCCTTCAAAATACTCATCCTTCTTTCCATCATCCAAAAACCGGTTTGTTGCTGTCACCAGCTCAAACACATGTCCCAGGGCCAGCGCTGTATTAAAATCTGCATCCAACGCCGCCACGATCTTCTCCTTGGCTTCCAGCACAAATTCAACTTCATTTATACCCACCGAAAGGCGGGGCCTCGCAACAGACTTGATCTTGGCCAAAAGCTGCTTGAAACGCGCCACACCCTTTTCCATATCCTCCAGCTTCTCCGGCGTATAATCAATAGAACTGACATAATGTGTCGACAAGAAAAAAAGCTTGAGCGCATTGACCGTATGTTTCTTGAGCTCATCCTGAACAGTGATAAAATTCCCCAGTGACTTGGACATTTTCTGTCCGCCAATGGTCAAAAGACCATGATGGATCCACAAACGGGCAAACGGCTTTCCGGTCAAGGCCTCGGCCTGGGCGATCTCATTTTCATGATGAGGAAACACCAAATCCCGCCCGCCGGCATGAATATCCAGCGTTTCTGTCCCCAGATGCTTGATGCTCATGCACGAGCATTCAATATGCCATCCCGGACGACCTTGACCCCAGGGACTTGGCCATGAGGGCTCCCCCGGCTTGGCCTTTTTCCATAAGGCAAAATCAAGCGGATCTTCCTTCTTTTCATCTTTATCAATACGCACACCTTCAAGCATTTTATCCACACTCTGTCCTGAAAGCTTGCCATATGCAGGAAAGGAACGGACCCGAAAATACACATCACCCGCCACTGGATAAGCATGCCCCTTGACAATCAAACCCTGAATGTGCGCGATCATCAGATCAATATTTTCTGTAGCCCGCGGCTCAACATCAGCCTTGCCCACACCCAAATCTGCCATATCCTGGTAATAAAGCGAAATATTTTCCTTAACCACCTCATCGAACGTCTTCCCCGTCTGGTTCGCCTTGGCAATGATCTTGTCATCCACGTCCGTGATGTTGCGAACGAACTTCACATCATACCCGCGATAGCGCATGTATTTAACCAGCGTATCAAAAGTATACAACGAACGCGCATGTCCGATATGACATTTGTCATAAACAGTGACTCCGCAAGAATACATATTGATGCGCGCCGGAGCAGGGGGTAAAGCTTGTCGATCTTTCGTAAGTGTATTGTATAATTCCATAAAATTCCCTAACGC
>JAZDPD010000156.1:0-3074 GCA_043798045.1 Candidatus Omnitrophota bacterium
GGAACAAGCATAAACAATCTCCTGATCTGTTCATCCGTGACCATTTAGACCTCCTTCTAAGGTCTAAATAGACTAACGGGGGTTATTACAGATCGGTAATTTTAATTGTCGTTGCTCGGTAATTATAGTTGTCGTTCATCACTTGCATGGTCGTAAGATCGTGCCAAAGACAAGAGCGCAGCAATAAATGTTCTTTGGTTCGGGAAACAGAGGGCTTGTATCATAGATGATCCTGTGGTATATTTTATGAGACGAAAGGATTATTTATGAGACGAAAGTCGACTTCAGAAACATTCATTGCCACGAATCTTCAGATTGTTCTTTCGTTCCTTTCCGATAGAATGGGGGAAGGCTTCCTTCCAGGAGAGATTCAAAAGGCAACCGGTATAAGCAAGGCTGGCGTATATCGGGCGCTGGCGGCTTTAGAAGATCAAGATTTGATAGTTGCTGATGAAAAAGGGCGTTCTATATATTCTGCCCGGATCGATGACCCGCGCGTCCGGCAATTTAAGGTGCTTAATAATGTGGCAACATTAGAGCCATTAGTTAAGAAAATAAGTCCTTTTGCGCGCAAGGTGGTTTTGTATGGTAGTGCGGCCAGGGGCGAGGATGGTATTAAGAGCGACATTGATCTTTTTATCGTGGCTAAAGATACCAGTGAAGTCACGCGTATTATCAACGATTTGAAGTTTAAAAGGAAGCTTCAGCCAGTCATCAAGACGGCTGTTGAAGTCTCGGAGATGGAGGGTCCGGAAAAGGTCTTTTTGGCAGAGGTCAATAGCGGCATCATCCTTTGGGAGGAAAAAGATGGGGATTGAATATGACGATTGTTTAAAGCGCGGCAAGATCAAGCCGTTCTCGCGGGGTAAGGGAATTGCGCCCAAAGAACTTGAGACGGCCGTCAGCGACCTTTTAACAGCTAAAAAGACATTTGAAGATGCGAATTTCAAATGGGCGTGTGTTCAAGTGTATTATGCGATGTTCCATACGGCAAGGGCGCTGCTTTATGCGAAGAATCTTCGAGAGCACAGCCATTTTTGCCTTATTGAAGCCATGCGCGTCCTGTATGTAGAAAATAAGAAGTTCCCTGTCACATTTGTGGAAGCGCTGCAGAAAGCCAAGACTCTTAGGGAAGAGGCGGATTATTATAACCGTTGGTCCGAAGAAAGTTGCCGTAACCTTATAGAAACGGCCGAGATGTTTCTGGCCAAGGCAACGGAGTTGATCAAAGAGGATGCAGGTATCATGTGATCCCCATCGATCAGCGATCAATTCTCACTTTGCCACGGATTCGCCACAAATTGAATAATCGGTGTGTAACATATTGAAGTTAAACAGTTTATGTTGTAGCTTCCAGCCCTCATAACTTGAAGGCGCAAGTTCAAATCTTGCCCCCGCAGCCATCAGAAAAACCCAGTCCCCTTCGGGGCTGGGTTTTTCTGTTTGTTATGGTGTGATGTTTGAACCAACGGCCGCGGCCGAAGCCCGACAGCGTCGGGCAAGGACGCTTGCCGTTTGGTTCACCCGAGGCCGAAGGCCGAGAGCTGGTCGCACAGAATTGTTTTGTGACATCTAGTTGCATTTTGAACGATGAAGACTTTACGTTGAAATATTGACGTGGTTTATGTGATGTAATGAATGTTAAAGGATAAATCTGTGTGTCCCGATTTATTTCCGATTTATTTAATATTTATGCTGTCCCGGTAACGGCTTTCTGAGTTGGCACAAATTCGGCGTCTGGTCTAAAGCTGCCCTTCTCGTTTTGGTATCATCAATATATATATGTTATCTTTTATTTAAAGTGGACGGCGTCTGCCTTTAATAAAGGATATGAATTGAACGTAAGAAGGTTTATACATAACTTGTTGGCAAGCATGCTGATACTGGCGTTTCTGGTATCAGATGTTTGTGTTCATGCCCAAGGGGCACTTCAATTGCCTTCTTTGGGGACATTAACCGCTGGTTATGAATTTAGTCCTGCCCTTATCAGGGGTATAAAGTATTATCCCCAAAACCCTTTTCAACTGGATTTTATTGTTGATACGGGGGAGTCGGCGCTTGAAGATGATTTGTTGCATAAGGAGGGGCTAAGGTTAATCAAGTATTTCCTGGCCGCACTTACCACGCCCTCTAGCGATGTGTGGGTGAATTTATCTCCTTATGAAAGTGGGCGGATAATCCCTGAAAAGTTTGGTGAAACAGAAATGGGCCGAGACCTTCTTGCCCAGGATTATATCCTGAAACATTTGGCATCAGCATTAACAAACCCTGAGGGCGGTTTGGGGAAAGAATTCTGGAAGAAGGTATACCGCAAGGCGCATGAACTTTATGGCACGATGGATATTCCTATTGATACTTTTAGCAAGGTTTGGATTATTCCTGATAAGGCGCTGGTGTATGAGAATGGGGGCGTGGTTTATATTGCTGAAAGTCACTTGAAAGTGATGCTTGATGCTGATTATGTTGCTGAAGGGAATGGTACACATGCATTGCAGCGCGACATTTTACGTGAAATTATTTTGCCGGCTATTGAAAAGGAAGTGAATGAAGGCAAGGATTTTTACGGGATGCGCCAAATTTATTCTGCCATGATCTTGGCCACATGGTATAAGCGTAATTTGAAGGAAAGCATCCTTCAAAAGGGATATGCAGATCAGAATAAAGTTAATGGGGTTGATCTAAATGATAAAGATGCAAATGAGAAGATATATCAGCAGTATCTGGGGGCCTTAAAGGCAGGGGCGTACAGTTTTATTAAAGAGGAATATGATCAATCAATGGATGAAGTTATCCCAAGGAAATATTTTTCCGGTGGATTTGAGGGCAAGAAGATCGATGATGTCTTAACAAGCCGGAAAGTTTTTGAAACAGACTTTGCACAACTCCTTTTTAGAGATGGTCAGCAGCCCGTTCATTTGCAGACGCTCAAGGTGGATTTAGAGGTTCTTTCAGGAAATGACAAAAATGTGATGCCCGCTAATTCATCAGAGAAAAAGCATGATTTACTGAATGATCGTGGCTGGTCTAGCGGACATATGCCTCTTTCAAGTTTTATTAAAGTCTTTAATAGAATG
>JAZDPD010000163.1:0-2900 GCA_043798045.1 Candidatus Omnitrophota bacterium
AAATGCCCACTCTTACCAGGGCATAGATGCTTCCGCCGTAAGTCACTTTCTGTTCCGCTGATACCATTAACCAGCAATAAGCAGGAAGGCTGCCGGATGTCAACTGCGCAATCAGATTATTATTACGGTCAAAAATTTCTATACGATTGATATTGGCAACAGCGAGTTTCGAATTGATTTCTTCCTTCCAGGTCAAGGGATGCTTTTCCAGAACCTCTCGAAAGATGGAAGCGGTATAGTCGGCGTGCACTGCTGCCTGGCGGACAGCATCGTTCCTTCCCAGATAATAGTAACTTGCGGGGATGGCAATACAAATAAAAATACCGGCAAGGAAAGAAAGCGGGAGCATCCTGATGGAAAAAGACCTGGTGATCAGGTACGAGGTATCGGCCAGGAACAGACTTTTAATCCTGGAGATAAATGATCTTTCCATCTTCTATCCTGGTGATATAAACCTTATCAAGTCCCTGATGATCAATCCGGCTGAAATTAACCTTTTCCCCGATACCGACATCAAATTCATGCATATCTTCAATGGTTCTGACCAGTTTTTCCATATTAACAAGATTATCCCCATTGATTTTCAGCGCCTCTATAAAAAGCTTGGCGGCTAAAAACCCCTCAAGTGAAACCTGGTCGGGTTTAATTGAGGGGAAATATGTCTTCATAAGCTGCCTGTATTCCCTGACCGCCGGGAAAGAGGGATCAGATACGGAGGGAAACACCTGAGTAACGAATACCGTGGCTTTGCAGTCCAGCAAACGCCTTGCCAGTTCATGACTGCCCACGAAAGAGACATTGGAAAACCAGACGTCTTCCATACCCTGCCTGACTGCCTCCAGGATAAACGCTGAGCAGGGATCAGCGGTTCCTATCATGACAACAACATCAGGATTGGATTTTTTGATTTCCTGCACCTGATTCGCTACATCCGACTCCCCGCGGATATACCAAGCCTCTGCGGCCAGGCTAAGGTCGTATTTGATCAGACCGCGTTCAACCCCGTTGCGCCCGTTAAGACCGTAGGCGTCATTCTGGTAAAACACGGCAATACGTCTCTTCCCCTGTTTGATGAAGTAATCCACGGCCGCGGCGCCCTCGTCCCAGTAACTGGGGCGTAGATTCAAAACGTAACTTTTAATAGGATGTCGGAGTTCAATCGCGCCGGTAAATGGGAAAAGCAAGGGAATTTTTTGCTTCTCGCACATCTCGACTACGGTCAGTGTAGTGGGGGTGCCTACAAGACCGATAAGGGCGAAAACCTGATCCTTGTCAATCAGCCGTTTAACATTACTTATCATGAGGGGCGGATTATAGTCATCGTCGTAGACTGTAAGCTTGATTTTACGCCCGTTTATTCCGCCTTGGCTGTTGACGTGATTAAAATAGGTATTCATGCCGGTGACCATACCAATGCCCAGGTAAGAGGCATGGCCCGTGAGCGGCACAGAGGTGCCGACCGGTATTTCGCTGTCGGATACATCCTGTTCCGCTGCCTCAGCCAATTGAAGTTCGATGGAGAAAAAAAGCTGAAACGACCAGAAAACAATAAATATTAAGTAGCTAATCAGGTAAAAAAACCGAAAGCTATTGATTGAAGGAAAAAGGAAAATACGTGTTCCATCACACAAGGTATGCGGAATCAGGAAGGTCTTACAGGCCTTTTCAACCCTTATGAAATGATGCATTTGCTCCCACCTTCGGTTTTCAGCCTAATACCATTAATCCAAACCATCGCATGTGTGCATCTATAAGCAAAAGACACCAGCCTATCAAGAAATATTTAAGAGTGGTATTGAGAATATAGTACTCCCTGGCTAAAATCGTTACCATCAAGTTGGTCACTTTATATTTTGTACCATTTTTTTAAAACCTTATCCAGAAAAAGGACTTGACCATGTTATCCGGCTCGTAGGAAACTGGTTCCATTAAAACCCAAAGGGAGGGGTGCCATGAAACTCTTAACTGAAACAAAAAGAAACACCGAATTTGGCGAAGGCCCAAAACAATATGCTGCACCTGCCGGGGAACACGTTTCGCTGGGTGGTAGTCTAAGGGGGGTCATTTTTACCATCCCGGCATTGATTGCTGTTCTGATAATCTACGCGCTGGCTAGAAACACGTCGCTGTCGCCTCAGGTAGCCATCGTAGTAGCCTTGGTTTTTATGTTCCTATGGCGGGTGATTATATCGGGTATCCGTGTGGCCGCGCAATGGGAGCGCGGCGTGGTGCTCCGTTTAGGTAATTTCCAGTCCGTAAAGGGACCCGGAGTACTCTACATCATTCCCGTGCTTGATACAGTCCGCTTTATCGACACCCGAATGCTGGTATTGAATATTCCTAGACAGAAGGTGATTACGAAGGATAATGTTCCGGCGGAGATAGATGGCGCCTTGTTTTTCATGGTCGCAAACAGTGAAAAGGCCGTAATCACAATCCAGGACTTCAGGTTTGCAGTTGCGCAGTATTCTCAAGCCGCTCTGCGCGACGTTGTTGGTGGGCTGACCCTGGATGATCTACTTTCAGAACGGGAACAGATACAGATTCGCATCAAAGAGAACATTGAAGTAATGGTCAAGGACTGGGGACTACATGTGGATTCAATACGGCTCCAGGACATCGAATTACCCGAGGATCTCAAACGAACCATGTCTCGGCAGGCCTCTGCAGAACGTGAGAAACGCGCCACCATCACCAAGGCTGAAGGTGATAAGCTCGCAGCAACAAATCTTGCCGACGCCGCCACCATCATGTCCAACAGCCCGATTACGCTGCAACTCCGTGCCCTGCAAACGATCGATGGTCTCGGCGCAAGTCCGTCAAATACCGTGGTGCTGTTCCCGGCCCAGTTTGGAGACTTGTTGAAGAGTATCACGAAGATGACGACCGAAAAAATACCT
>JAZDPD010000164.1:0-3462 GCA_043798045.1 Candidatus Omnitrophota bacterium
TTTTGTCGCACTATGAGTTACAATTCGCGGTAGTAAGTGATTAAAGTATAAATTCTTTAATTTTGATGACAGACAAGGTAGAATTGGCATAACTTTCAGGATCCATATGAAGAAAATTCTGGTTATTGATGATAATGCGGCCAACCGGGAACTTATCGTTTCCATCCTTGGTGAGAAGGTTGTGTGTGACCAATCAGAAACGGGTAAGGATGGCGTCCGGAAATTCACAGATGCCTTTTCTTCACCGGAGCCGTTTGATCTTGTTCTGTTGGATATTGGCATGCCGGACATCAATGGGCTGACAGTTCTTTTTGAAATTCGTCAGCTGGAAGGCACTTCTCGGGGAGTTCAAAATAAACAAACGCCAGTTGTTATTATTACGGCCTATACGGTGCTTTCTGCCGAAGCACAACGTTTAGGCTGCACAGATTATCTGGTAAAGCCGATCTTGCCAAGAAAGTTGTTTGAAACCATTGAAAAATACTTGGGTCCAATGCCGGCTTAGGCTGCCTTGTTTTTGTTGTTGATCACATCATAAAATCTATATGGTATCCTTTCAACCCGGTCGTAAAAGAACATTCATTCAGCGCATTGTTCGCTGGGCAAGATTTTTTTATTTAAAATTCGTCAGGATCCATGATTCTCCGCATAAGATTGCGTTGGGTTTCAGCCTGGGAGTTTTCCTGGGGATTATTCCATTTACCGGTGTTTTGGCCGCGATTTTCATCGCCTCTGTGTTAAGGGTCAACCGTGTCAGTGCTGTGTTGGGGAGTTTTCTTGTTAACACGTGGGTGACAATTCCGTTTTTCTTAATGTCGATACGTATTGCGGCCAGTTTGTCACATTCAACGTCCGAGAATATTATCCGTGAATGTTCGCTTCTTTGGAATGATTTCCATTGGGCACGGTTGCTGGAAACAACAGCACCCAAAGTATTTTTACCTGTTGTTCTGGCATATTTCTTATTATCATTATTCACAGGTATCATCATGTATGTCCTTGCATTGATCATCAGCGGCTACATGCAGCGGCAAAGATTTCCGAGAGATATGCACCAGACAAAAAATCATTGATTATGGCTGATATCTTGATACATATCCGGGCTTAAACCCCGGCGCTGATGATTGTTCTGACAACACTATCCCAAGGAGTTTTACATGCACATTGAAATATTCACCCTTTGCGACGCGGCCACCAGCGACCATGGCAAGATCAATATCCTGGGGTCATTTGACACCATTTGGGTGCGTCAATTCCCTTCTGTTTATCCTTACTGCGCGGTGGCCGTAAAAATGCGTTTTTCTTGTGCAGAGAAAGGCGCGCATGGTTTATCGGTCCGTTTCATGGATGCGGACGGCCAGAATGTTTTACAACCGGCAACGGGAAGTTTTACCGTGGCCATGCCGCAAGGACAGCTTTCTGCTTCGGCGGATATTATTCTTAATATCCAGTCCCTTAATCTTGCTAAACCTGGCGAATATTCTCTTGTTTTATCGATTGATGGGCAGAATTTGCTCTCATTGCCGCTTTATGTCCGTCAAGCGGTTATTCCTGAGGTCTGATCCATGACTTTTGTTGATACCAATGAAAGATTTTCCAGGATAAGGCTTCTTCTCGGGCAAGAGAAACTTGACCGGCTTGCCAGGGCTAAGGTTACGGTGATAGGTCTTGGCGCGGTGGGTGCCCAGGCTGCCGAGGCCATGGCGCGTTGCGGTGTTGGTTGTTTACGTTTGGTTGATTTTGATATTATTCGCCCGAGTAATATTAATCGGCATATTTGGGCTACTGACATGACGGTGGGGCAATCCAAATCTTCGGTGGCATGTGCGCGTTTGCCGCTTATCAATCCTAAGATGGGCATTGAGTCGCTGGAAATGTTTTCGGCCGAGGAAACGCTCGGAAGGATATTGGACAATCGGCCGGATATGGTGATTGATGCGATTGATTCGCTTAATCCTAAAATTCAGACATTATTGGCTTGTTATCAGAATAATTTGCCGGTTGTATCATCTATGGGGGCTGCCACACGCACGGATCCTTCCCAGATACGCATTGCTGATTTATTTAGCACTCAGGGATGCCCTCTGGCAGCACGGGTGCGCCGACGTCTGAAAGACAGGGGGGTTGGGAAAGGGATTACTTGTGTTTATTCCCAACAATACCAGGATGTTCAACATTTATCTCAGGATCAGCCGCGTGATATTGGGGAATATCCGCGAGGACGGGAGCGCCGTACGTTGGGAAGCTTGCCCACCATCACAGGGATATTTGGCCTTACGGTTGCGCATGTGGCGCTGGAAAGGCTCTGCGGCGGGTGGGTGAAGCCGTGTCCCGAGTGTTTGGAGCGATAAGGCATAAATTATTATTATTTTTGTTTAATGGAAATTATTTATTGATAATAAACACTAAGGAAAGATGATGGCAGGGAAAAAAGCAAGGAAATATTATTTGGGACAGGGTGTAGTCCGATTGGGTTGTGCGCAGTCGGTGGCGGAGTCGCTCCGGGAATCTTTCGGACTTGACGATGCTTTTATTAAGACCATGTCCTCGGCGACCGGAGGCCGCGCTCCATCAGGTTATTGCGGGGCTGTTTATGCGGCCTTACGTGTGGTGGAGGAAAAGGACCTTAACAAGAAAGAGGAGATCGAGGCATTCTTTAAGAAAGAAGCTGGCGGCGTTACGTGCCGGGAGATACGTTCGCACGGGCGATTAATGTGCGCGGATTGTGTTGAACAGGCCGCACATTTGCTTTCAAATGAACTTCATGGGAAATGAGACATTTCATTATTAAAAATATTTATTGATTTCAGTATAATTTAAGTATAACCTATTAAGAGTCAGTAATTTACAATATATTTTCAGAGGATGGCCCATGCATGATTCAGTAAAGGCAATTGATGAAAATAGTCAGACGGTCATCAAACAATTTGTCTGTTTCAAGCTGGCTAATGAAGAGTACGCCATTGACATACAACTTGTTCAGGAGGCGATCAAGCCTCCGAAGATCACCAGGATCCCTCAAATGCCTGCATTCTCGCTGGGCGTCATCAATAATCGCGGTAACATTATCCCGGTTTTTGATCTCAGGAAAAAGTTTCATATCATCGACAAGCCATTTACACATGACACGCGGTTTTTAATTACTTCCGTTGACAATACCATTATAGGTTTTGTGGTCGACCAGGTCCTTGATAATGTGAAATTTGACATGGCGCAAGTTGACCCGGCGCCACAGGTCAAGATGAATATTGACCGTAACTATATTCAAGGCTTGGGTGAACTGGATGGCCGTATGATCGTTATACTAGATTTGGAAAAGATGCACGCTTCCATGATGCAGGAAATTATAAGTAAGAGAAAGGACTGAGTGTGGCAGAACATAAATCAAGTGTCCTTTTAGATGCAAAGTCCAACGAATTGGAGATCATCGAGTTTTCTATCGGAGAAGGGCTTTACGGGATC
>JAZDPD010000199.1:0-2490 GCA_043798045.1 Candidatus Omnitrophota bacterium
CCGGTCCCGCCACAAAGGACCGAATCTTTGATTCCTGAGATTGAAATAACGCGCATAGTTCCTCTTCACTCCCTTTAAACCTTCCGAGAAGGCCTCGACATCCTCCATCGATACCGCAAGGTGAAAATGCGTATGCATGAAGCAAGAAGCAATAATGATGGATCCGATAAAAAAACTTCACCTTCGATTCCACCAGCAACGTCTTGAACTTTTCAAAATCTTCATCCCCACTGAAAATATTGCGCTTATCCGCTGCTCGCGAGAAGATATGGGCATAACACCCATCATATAAAATGTCTTTTCGATTCAACCTACCCATACTGCCCTCTTTTCTTCACTCTTTGCTTTTACCTGTCCCCCGCCGCGTGCCTGGCACCTGTCTATGCGAGGCAGAACCAGCAAACTTCTTTCTCACGACCAGCCCGCCCCTATTTTAGCCATCCAGAAGATCAGCCCAGCGCTTCAGGGCATCAGTAAAGTCCGTGAGATTTACCGGCTTTGTAAGAACTTCCTTAGCTCCGGCTTTAAAGAATCTGTCTTTTTCGTGGAAGAAACCCGTAATACCGACATACACCTTGATATACGAGTGGTCGCCCTCTTTCATTTTGCGTATGAGTTCGTCGCCATCCATATTCTGCATCTTAAGATCACTCGCAAGCACATTGGGTTTAAAAATAGGGGCTTTCCGCAACGCATCCTCCGGTGAATGGGCTGAATCGGCCTGAGCACCCATTTCCCTTGCGATCTCAGCACTAAAATCAGCCGACTCAATCTCGTCATCAACAAAAAGAATCCGAAGTTTTGTCTTGGGTTTCTTCCGGGCTTTAATACCCTCCAAATCCCGCCTTGAAAGCTCAAGCTCTTCGCAAATTGTTGACTCAAGCTCAAGATTGATACGGGCCGTTTTATCCACCACACGGACGTTCAGAGGTTTAAGCTGCTCCTGATACATCTCCAAGTACCCCGTCACTACAATCACACGGATATCCGGCATGATCTCGCGCATCTTCTTGATCACTTCAATACCATTGACATGCGGCATGTGCAGGTCAATGCAAGCGATACTCGGGCGATGCGATGCGACAAGACGGATTGCTTCCTCCTGATGCTTCGAGGTCCACGTAATGAAGCCTTTGACCTTAAGTGCCCGCTCAAGAGAGCGCAGAATCATGATTTCATCATCCAAAATTAAAACCGAATAGATATTCCCTTTTTCCACAGTATCCCCCCTTATCCCGCCTGCCCCTGATCAGGATTCTTTTTCAGTTCCTTACAGATTTGATGAAGCTCATCTTGAATACTTTGGGACTGAAGTTTGCCTTCATCGAGCTCCTGTTTTTCTTTCTGCCATTCTTCCGCATACTTCTTATGCACCAAGTCATGAACAGTTCGCCGGAACCTGAGTGCCCTGAAGCTCGATAAATTGAAAACAGCATCCGCCACGCCTTCAATCTGTGGCAGCGTATTCACAAGATTCTCTTCGAGAAGAAGCAGAATCTTTGGCGGCGGAAGAATCTTGTGTTTGAATACCCTCATATCCCCGCCAGCCTTATCTTTCACAAAAGCATCCCCATTGATGACCACCACATCGATCATCTGATTCCTTTCAATAGTGACCGCTTCCTCAACTGTTTTCGCATGAAATATCTGGTAACCGCGGATAAAGACTGAAAAGACTTTTTGAATGCGCTCTATAATTTCACGTTCTGGATCATAAACAAGAATTTGGCGGATCATTCGTTGGGCCTATCCTTCCATACCGGCAGTTTAATGATAAACGTTGACCCTTTGCCCACCTCGCTCTGCACTTCTATTGAGCCTTTATGCTCCTTTTCGATAATCATCTTCACGTTGTGAAGCCCTTTGCCTTCCCCCTCTGAGCCTTTCGTGGTAAATCCATAATCAAAAATCTTGGGCAAAACTTCGGGAGGAATGCCGCAGCCATTGTCTGAAAATTCAATCCTGACTTTATCGGGAGAATCCTGTGTGACATGAATTCTGATTTTTTTGTGCTCCACATGGTCCATCGCAAAGATGGCATTCTTGAACAGATTGATAAAAACGGCTTTCAAAAGTTCAGTATGCCCTCTTACCGCCTGAACATCTTTATCCACCTTAAGCTCAGGCGGCTCGTCCAAAGCTTGTGTCCTCACCCGGTCACCATATGTCCTGAGCATGCTTATGCTAATCATCCTATTTAGAAACGTCGTCAGCGAAATCCTTGTCATTTGAGCATGCTGCCCTTTGGAAAGCTGACTCAATGTATGCACGACATCATCTATATGGATGCTCGCCGTTTTCGCATAACCGATAGCATCCAGGGCACTTTCAAGACCAAAAAACAGCTCCTGTTTCTCAGAGTGGGGCACCGGCTGGCCAGACCGGTACCATCCATTCAAATGACTAACAAGAGTTTCAAAATTACTCTGAATCTCATCAAGGGCACCGAGAAGACCAACAATGGTATTTTTAACTTCGTGAGCAATACCG
>JAZDPD010000203.1:0-3285 GCA_043798045.1 Candidatus Omnitrophota bacterium
GAGATCCAGTGATGGTGTTCTGGCTGGAACATTTGGTTTTGACTCAGGGAGTATTCTTGTTATACAGAATCTTAGTGGTGGTGGAGGGATGCTAGAATTAAATCCCAGTGGAGGCAACGTTGGGATCGGGACGACGGCACCAAATTCCATGTTGCATGTTGGGAATGCCGCTACAGGTGGAACTTTTGAGATAAATGGGAAAAGCGGAGTAAGTAATAATTATAAATTTGATACTATGCTTGGTAACCGGCTGGCTGTTCTTATATCTGGAATAGAAAAATTATCAATTAATAATTTAGGCAACGTCGGTGTGGGCACCACAGGCCCGCGAGCTAAACTAGAAATCGTTGCCTCCGGCTCAACGACAGGTACAGCCTTCCAGATCGACGATAGCCTTTTCAATCCTAAAGTAACAGTTTTGGATAACGGCAATGTCGGTGTTGGCACAACGCTTTCGGCGGCCAAGTTTCAAGTCGGTGCCGGCACGCCCAACGCCTTTGATACCACAAAAACCACCAATGCATATATCGCGGGCGACCTTGAGGTTGACGGCAAGATCTACGGCGACGGGTCTATGCTTACAGGTGTTTCTGGCGCGGTTTCAGGGCTTACAACTTATGCCGTGCCGCGCGCAGGTTCATCAACGACACTGGTTGATTCCGGGATTTATACGGATGCGAACGGGAGTGTGGGGATTGGAACAACATTTCCAGCGTATACTCTTGATGTATTAACCGGGAGCATTAAATCGGGTTATTTATATGTAGCTGCAACAGCTTATGCTAACAATTTACTGACATATTCTGCTAATGCTAATTTGACAATTAAGACATATACTTCTGGATATAATGTGTTGATTAACCCAATAACAGGCAACGTGGGTATAGGCACTGTTTCACCAGCTTCTACCCTGGATGTTAAAGGCTCTTTTGCGGTTAATATAGTTAGTAAAAGCACGGATTATACGTTGACCGCGGCTGATCGTGTGGCCATGGTGGATGCCTCTGCTGGGGCGGTAACGATCACCTTGCCGGATCCTTCTGGCATCAAGGGCCGTGTTTATGACATCAAGAAAACAGATGCCTCGGCCAATGCGCTCAATATCAATACCGCGGCCGGCAATATTGACGGCAGTGCCAGCGTGTCGACAACAACACCCAATGCTTCATTCACGATCGTGACAGACGGGACGAATTGGTGGGTGATATAAGAATTTAGTCATATACAGTGGCCGGTCCCTGTGCCGGCCTCTTATGGGTCAACATATTGGTCGTTGAATAGGCGGATGGATGGATGAATGATCTGATTATCAGAGGGCGGCCACAGGGAGTCGTCCGTACATAAAACCGGAGAGA
This sequence comes from Candidatus Omnitrophota bacterium, assembly GCA_043798045.1. Lineage (GTDB taxonomy): Bacteria > Omnitrophota > Gorgyraeia > Zapsychrales > Fredricksoniimonadaceae > Fredricksoniimonas. The sequence goes on from JAZDPD010000203.1 coordinate 1,356, forward strand.
TGTTCGGGTTTCAAAGATTGAGCACGGTTGGGGCTGGCGGAGTAAATGGGCGGGTGATGGAATGTTTTGACGTTGTGTATCAAATATGATACATTTTTGTGTGTACGGGGGGCGTTATGCCAACTTGTTTTGAGAAATTTCTGGTATATTCCGGTGATTGGTATTCTGTATATTTTCATGCGCAGACAAATGGCTGTTCGGAAGTTTTTAATTATTATAAAGGCTGTAATGATGCGACCAGGGCTAGTTTGTTGTATCTGGTAAAACGGATGGCGGATGTTGGGCAAATTTATGATGAGACCAAATTTCGCCTTGAAGATAAACAGGCCAAAATTTATTGTTTCAAGCCAAAGGATGAGCGTTTCTTTTGTTTCTTTTTGATAGGTCGCAAGATAATTATTACGTCAGCGTATTCCAAGAAAAAACAAAAACTCGATTTGCGTGAGCTTATGAAGGCAATAAAGATACGTGAAGAATATTTATAAGGAGAGAAGGATGGCCAAGACAATATTTGATAGTGAGATGTCAAACCCGAAGTTTAAGGCGGTTTATGACGAAGTGTCAGCTCATATGAGTATCGGCGAGCAAATTGCGGCATTGCGGCATAAGGCAAAAATGAGCCAGCTGGAACTTGCTCAGAAAGTGAAGACGAGTCGAACGGCCATTGTACGGTATGAAAGCGGGAAGTATAAGAATTTTAATGTGGGAACTTTAACGCGTATTGCGCGCGCTTTTCATAAGGATCTTAAAATTTCGTTTTCATCCTGATTTATTTTCATGGAGTCAATGGGTGGTTGATATAGGCATTTAATAATGTGTAGTGGCCGGTCCCTGTGCCGGCCTCTTATGGGTCAATCGATGAATAATCTGATTATTAGAGGGCGGCCACAGAGTAGTCGTCCGTACATAAAACCGGAGAGATGTTATGCATCAAAAAATTCAAAAATTGTTCGTGGTATTTGTGGTCGGCATGAGTTTGTGTTGGGCTTCGTTGGCATCAGCCGCAAAAGATGTTGCCGCCAGGGAGGATGTCCTGAAATTCAAGGGCAAGATCACGGCATTGAGCGGGTCAAAGCCGGTTAACGGCAGGGTGCCGGATATTCAGATCACGGTCACCAATGAGAGCGGTGAAAAGAATGTTTTCATTGTCAAGGCCATGACGCGTGTTGTGGATAAAACCGATAAAAGGCCAACGGCAGCTACAACCATTTCACCAGGCCGGAATGTGGTCGTGAAATATGAAATCAAAGACGGGGTTAACAACGCGCGTGTTCTTAAAATATTGGAGTAAGAAACCATGAAAGCAGTCCTTCAACGGGTTAAAGAAGCCAAGGTTGTTGTAGCCGGTGAAATCGTGGGATCCATTGGACGGGGTGTGTTGATTCTCCTGGGTGTGGAGAAAAACGACACTGAAATCGACATGGAGGCGATGGTCAAGAAAATCGCCCAGCTGCGTATTTTTCCATCACCCGAAGGTGGGCGCATGGACCTGACCGCAGTTGAGGTCAACGGAGAATACCTGGTGGTCTCGCAGTTTACCCTGGCGGCTGATTTAACCAAAGGCAACCGTCCTTCGTTTGATAATGCCGCGCCACCCGAGACAGCGGAGAAATTGTACGAGCTTTTTGTGGCCCATTTGAAAAAGACCGGTGGCTGTCGGGTGGCGACAGGCAAATTCCGCGCCATGATGGATGTGGCCCTTGTTAATGACGGGCCAGTGACGTTTGTGCTGTGAGGGGAAATGAAAAAGCCGTGATTAAATAATCACGGCTATACTGAAGAAGGAAAAGCACCCTCCTGACTAAGAAAAGTATATTAGGTTTAATTTTTTTTGCAATAAAAAGTTGACCTTAGAAGCGTCCTCGCGAATTGTAACTCATAGTGCGACAAAAATAAGCTTTAAGATCAATTGTTACCCTGCAAGCATTCC
>JAZDPD010000219.1:0-3762 GCA_043798045.1 Candidatus Omnitrophota bacterium
TCAACAAAAGCTCCTTAAGCTCTCCAGAAGAACGCAAGGCATCAATGCCCTCCGAAAGGATACGCGCATATTCCTGTGACTTGGGATTATTTGGGCCAAAGGCAATGAACAACTTGCCGATCTCACGCGTATCACACCCGGCCTGATCAATTTTTTGCATAAAATGACCCTGACAGTCCATGAAAGAAACAACCGTCGCATTCTCAATAAACATATCAATGCGGCTGGACAAAAGCTTCTTCACATTCTTCTCAACAGCACCCCCACCGCCCACCCCCACCGCCTGGGGATTATCAAGGAAAAACGCATCCAGCTCGGCGGTGTAACTATACGCATTCACGACCCCTATTTTCTTTCCAGCCAAAGAAGGAATACCCGCATACCGCCAGGAGTCCCCTTTACGGGTATAAAAACAATATTGTGCCATCCCGATCTCATTACCGGGGAAAACAAAGTCTGGCGCATCCGAAGGCAATGCCGCAATGATCGCCGAATAAATTCCCTGGCGCGTTTCCATAATCGCCCTTGCCCAGGGAACAATCTTGTAAACAACCTGATGCCCGGCTTTCTCAAAAACACGCTGGACGATTTCAACCGCATAACCCGGAGCACGGCTTCCCGGTTGATCGTTATAAGGGGGATACTGGTCGGAAACAATGGTGATCTCATCAGCCCAAGACACACTACCGGCCCCCAAAATCCCCATTACCCATAAAAAAACAAACAACCGGATAAATTGTTTCATATGAATCCTTAAATAAACAAGCCTTGTTATTTCCAATCCGAAAGCCCGTACTTCATCAGGATACGGCTTAACTCGCCAGAGGCCCTCAGCCCATCAACTCCATCAGAAAGAATCCGTGCATATTCCAAAGACTTTGGATTATTCGGTCCGAAGGAAATATAAACAGCCTGGTCGGCATTCAAAGCACCGACATTCATATACGCGTCCGGCTCAACACCCAAACGGTTCGCGGCAGCAAGAAAGACATACTTGTCTTCAATCACAAGGTCAACGCGCCCGGCAATCATCTTTTTAATATTCTTCTCAAGGGCATCCTCACCGAAGGTAGACTCCACATCAGGGTTATCCTTCAAATACGGATCCAGCTCGGCCGTATACGTATACCCGCGAATTGTGGCAATCTTCCTGCCTTTTAAGGAATCTATCCCCTTATACCGCCATGCCGAATTCCGGGGGGCAAAGAAACAAAACGCACACTGCCCCACCTCATTGTCCGGAAAAACAAAATCCGGCGCATCATTACGAAAATTGGCGATAATGCCGTTATATTCACCCTCCCGGGTTTTCTCAATCGCACGCGTCCATGGCACAACAACATACTTGACCGCATGCCCGGCCTTGGAAAAAACAAGGTCAGCAATCTCGATCACATAACCCGGTTTTGATGATTCCGGAACATCATTATACGGCGGATACTTGTCCGCGGCCAAGGTGATCGTATCCGCCCCGGCAACCGGTGCCCCGACCCACACCATCGTTAAAACAACCAGCCAGAAATTAAAGCGCCTCATCATACAATCTCCCCCTTCTCCCCTTCAGGCAAAAGCCATTTCCTGATATCAGCCAGCAACTGCTTGCGGCGTACAGGCTTGACCAGAATGTCATTCATGCCACATTCCATATATTTTTGTGTAACCTCCGTATCGGCATCAGCGGTCAATGCCACGATCGGGATGTTCGCATAATGCGGATCAGACAACGCGCGAATAGCCGATGCCGCCGAATAACCATCCATTTCCGGCATTTGAATATCCATATAAATCAGATCAAACTTGTGCATCAGGCAAGCCGTCAACGCCTCTTTGCCATTGGCTACGATCATATATTTTACCGATTCAAAAGAATTAAAATGCATCCGCATCACATCCTGGTTGATCGGATAATCCTCCGCGATCAAAACATGGCATGGCGGCAGAGTTGCCGCACCCTGAATAACCTCCAGATCCACGCGGGGCGGCTCACAGGCCCGCACAGGAACATCAAACCAAAACTCACACCCCTTGCCATACTCACTCACCAACCCGATCTTGCCGCCCATCTTCTCAACAATTTCCCTGGAAATCGTTGTCCCCAACCCCGTCCCTCCAAAGATCCTTGTCGTGCTGGAGTCAATCTGCGTAAAAGGCTCAAAGACATACTTCTGCTTTTCCAGCGGAATACCAACACCGCTGTCCTTCACGGAAAAATGAAGCCAATAATCTGAACCCACACAGGAAATAACCCTGACTTGCGTCGTCACAAAACCATGTGACGTGAATTTCATGGCATTGCTGATCAAATTAAGCAAAACCTGCTGAAGGCGCAATTCATCTCCCAGCACATGCGCCGGAACGTCATCACTGATATCCAGGATAAACTGAAGATTTTTCTTATTGATATGCGGGACAACCCTTGTCCGAATAAGCTCGAGCTTCTCCCGCAAGGCAAACGGCCTGACCTCCAGCGCCATCTTGCCGGCCTCAAACTTCATATGATCCAGGATATCCGTGATCAACGACAGCAAAACTTCCGACTCCGCCAGAGTGATCTTGCCCAAACGCCTCATCTCTTCCACAGAATCCGCGCGCTCCATATTCTCCAGAAACCCGATGATCCCGTTGATGGGCGTCCGGATCTCATGAGACATATTCGAAAGAAAATGCGATTTGATCCTGTTGGCATCTTCCGCCACTTCCTTGGCCGCGACAAGTTCTGATGTGCGAACCCTCACCTGTTCTTCCAGCGCATCACGGGAAACGGTTGTTTTCTGCAAATTCTCATGCATGACATTGAACAATTTGGCCAACTCGCCAAATTCATCATCCCGACGGCTAAGCGAGCCATTACTCATCCCGGACTTGCCGTGCGCAATATCATCAAATAACACCGCCGTACTGCGGATCGGCCGAAGGATAATACTGCCCAAAAGAAATCCATTAACCAAAAGAACAAGCAAAGCAACCGCAAAGTTCTGCACCGCCATCTGGAAGATAAACTTATCACGCTCCAGAAAAACAGATTCGCTATTAAACATCACCCTGACAGAACCCAAAGAGGTCTCCTTAAACACAACAGGGATCTCGCGAATAAAGAAATAATTACCATCCTTAAGTTCTTGGTCCGTCCGGTCCCACAAAGGCCTCAGTTTTCCGGGCAATGACGAAACGGCAACATCGGACCTGAAGACCACATACCCGTGATCCACCATATCAAAAAACGACATTGTCCTTGGTGTCAGATCAGGCAGGTCATTCTTGCTGATATATTTATTATTCCGGCTGGCGTGTGCCAGAAGCTTGCCCTTACCATCAAACACTTCGACAGCAGAAACCTGCACATTACGCAAAAAGGCTTCGGCAACCTGCTGGATCTGTCCGTAATCAAAATCATACATCGGGCTTTGCAAAACCATCGCCGTCAGATTCGTCAGGAAATTTGAATTATCAATCAGCTTCTTTCTAAGAGCCGCATTGTAGGAATAGGCCTGAAACGATGTGAAGACCAGGAAGCCGACAAAGAAAACAACGGATAAGACAAGGAAGAACTTCTGGCGTATTTTCATAATCATTTATCTTACTAAAGATAAAGAACTCAGGCAACCTTTCACCAAAATAAATAATGGGAACGCGAATTGTAACTCATAGTGCGACAAATTTGAGCTTTAAGATCAATTGTTACCCTGCAAGCATTCCTTTGCCATTTCATTCGCCGTCTTGTAACCCAGAATCTTCCTGGGATAATTGTTCATCCAGTCCTGA
>JAZDPD010000226.1:0-15776 GCA_043798045.1 Candidatus Omnitrophota bacterium
ACCACTGACCTGACCCTGACAAACAGGCGCAATCATGGAATGATGCCTAAATTCTTCTCGTTTATAAATGTTGGAAAGATGCACTTCAACCGCCGGCACCGTTACAGCTGCAAGTGCATCACGAATAGCAATGCTTGTATGCGTAAAAGCCGCAGGATTGATCACAATCGCGCCAACACTCTCCGACTTGGATTTCCCAATCGCATCAACAATATCGCCCTCATGATTTGACTGTAAGAAAACAAGTTCAACCTTCTTGCTATTAGCTATCTTCAAAAGGCTTTCATTGATCTGTTCCATGGTCGTCTCACCATAAACACATTTTTCACGCGACCCAAGCAAATTTAGATTTGGACCATGAATGACAAGAATTTTGCTCATTTTAGCTCCTAACGCCAATGTACGTGCGGCTCACCGTGGCCGCCTTTTAATCATCAGCCCATTAGCCAGCTGACAACTGATCCATCATATGGCCGGCACGTGGACCGACCACTGCATGTAAATCACATCATTTTACCGCTTCATCAACCAGCATAACAGGAATACCCTCACGAATGGGGTACTTTAAACCGCAGCCAGCCCCCAAACAAACAATCTTGCCGTGCTCTTCCATGACATCTGCCTGACACGCCGGACAAGCCAATATATCCAAAAGAACTTTATCAATCATGATAATATTGACCCTTCTTTTGAAGACAATTCAACAAACTTCATTTGAAGCTCATGCAGCGTCCCCTCCAGAAATGAATTCTCCTCCTGCGTCAAATTACCTTTGGTCTTTTCCTTAATAAGCAGCAGCGTATCGATGATGAACTTGGCCTGACGCAAATTTTTCTCATTCTGACCTGTCATGGGATTAGGAATCTCCCCCAAAAAGATCATGGTCTGATATCCCATGGATGTTAAATAATTAAAAAAATTCACCCGCATCTCATCATCCCCGCAGCCGCCCTGACAAGAACCATCAGCACACGAATCATTGGAACAACCACAATCATGATCAGAACAACCGCAATTATCACCGGCAACATCATCTTTCCATGATTCATCCACATATTTTTCGTTATCCATCACAACACCTTTCATTGATTAATTATCATTTATGGCAAAAATATCCCACCCGACCAGCGCCGATAACAATTAGTCATTCGCCGCAACAAACATTTACTCTTCACGGTACTGAAACGAAATAGAAACATTGAACGTCAACTCGGGATAAGTCAAATCTTTTGGAAACGGCGGGAACGGCGCCCCCTCCTGAACACTCTTTAAACCGACCTCACGCAAGAAATCATTCGCTGAGCTTTTATTCTCCAAAATCTGCAATCCGGACAATGCCCCGTCTGCCTTGATCACAAAAGTCACAAAAACTTCGCCAACGCTCAATTTGATATAATTGCTGTAGGCCCTAGCACGGATCCGGTCACGTACAATCTGATAATACGTGATATACGATGGTGTATTGATCTTATCGGACTTGAGCATCGGCACCGACACTTCCTTGGTAACCTTAACCCCCTTCAAACGTTCAGGCTTGCGTTCAAACATCCGCGCGTCATCCATGACATTAGGTTCTTTAAAAAGGGAATCCGGGGTAGGCGGCTGAGGGACCTGACCCGTCAACTGTGCATCCGACAATAGTTTAACAGGGTCAATGATTTTCTCAAAAAGCTCAGGATTAACATCATTAATCCTCTGTGGCGAAACGTCAGCCGTATTTATTCTTTCCGGCTTAACAATATTATAAGCCATTTCAGAACGTGTTTTCCAGAACTTGACCCCTCGATGAGCCATTAAGAAATGTGTCAAACATCCCACATGAACGGCCAAGGAAAGGATTACCGCATAAAAAAGAATTCTGTCATCCATTAACGCACAAACATTTCCCGCACGATATAAATAATAAACCGTGCTGTATCAAAAAAAGGATTAATCTTGCTGACCTCAGACCCGTAAATCGTCCTGACAGGAACAGACGCAATACGATACTTCTTTTTGCTGGCCTTAATAAGCACCTCTGATTCAATCTCAAAAGCAGTCGACGACAACTGCACATGACGCAACATATCGCACGCAATCAAACGGTATCCGCACTGCGTATCATAAACCTTTTGACGGCAAACCAACGATATTAATCCCGACATAATTTTATTGGTCAAAAGGCGAATCAAGGGCATGCCCTCATGATTCTTCATCCGATTGCCACAAATCACGTCAGGCTTCTGTGCCATGTACAAGTCAATGAACCCGTCCAAATCTTCAACAGCATGCTGCCCATCCGCATCCATCGTGATCAGCGCATCGTACTCATGGCTAATAATATAATCAAAACCCCGCTGGAGCGAAAAACCTTTCCCCTGATTCTTGAAATTAACTAGAACAGCAGCCCCTGCGTCTTTCGCCAACTGGGCAGAATTATCAGTCGAACCATCATCAACCACGAGCACATCCAGGCCTTTACCACGAACATGCCTGACAACATCCGCAATCGTTCTGGCCTCATTATGTGCCGGTATTAGAATACATATTTTCGAATTCAATGCCAAACTCCCTGAACATAAGCCACTGGGTAGGATCTTCCTTAACCTTGCGTTCAATGACCTTCACATACTCTTGCATCAATTCAAGCATCGAAACCTCATCATTCTTCGCCGCACCCTGCGGAGGAAAAATCGGGGCGCAAAATTCCATCGTATACTTTCCCGCCCCATCAGGTGTAAGAAAGGTAGGAATAATCGGCGCACCCGTCCGACAGGCAAAAAACGCAGCCCCCTTGGGAATCAGCGTTTTCCTTCCCAAGAAATCCATCGAAATACCAAATGAACCAAAATCCCGATCACCCAACACAGCCACCAGTCTTCCCCGGCGAAGCGCCTCAACACAACGACGGACGGCTGATGTCGTCGGAACAACACAAACCCCATGAGCCTCGCGCTGCTTATTAAACAAGACATTCACCCTGGGGTCCTGATGCGGCAACGCGATGGCCGTAACAGGATGTCCTAGTTTATTAAGAACGGCCGCACCCATTTCCCAATTGCCAATATGTGCAGTAAGGATAACCCCTCCCCTGCCCGCCGCCAAAGCCTGATCAAAATACTCACGACCAACAAACACAACTTTTTCATCGACAAACTTACGGTCAACCATTTTATACATCAGAAAAAAGTCGACCAGATACCTGCCGAAATTCAAGAACACCCTGCACGCGTCTTGCTCAAGGCCATCCTTACGCCCGGTTATCTGCACTAAATTATGAACCACAGCTTCGCGGTCTTTAACAGAATCCCTGAAATGCCGACGCGCCACAAACTCGGCAAACCGGTATGACCACGCCCGTGGCACAAGATGAATAATAAACAGGCCAAACTTATAAAGAAAATATTTAATCATACTAAACGGCTGACATCCCCATCACAAGCCCGGCGATATCATCCGCAGCATTCGGCTTGGCATTTTCATATGCGGCTTTAGACATCCTGGAAAGATGCTCCGGAGATTTCAATAAGATATCAACTTCATCCGCCAGATCAGCCAGGTCATGCACCCTCAAGGCAATCCCTTTTTCCAACAAGAAATCTGCATTGCGCTCCTCCTGCCCGGGCAAAGGGTTGATAATTACCATGGGCAGCCCCTTGGACAGACACTCGGATGTGGTCATCCCGCCAGGCTTGGTCACGATCAAGTGCGCCGCCTCCATGAGCTCATCAACGTTATTAGCATAATCATAATAAACCAATTTCTTCGGAGATTTAGGCGCACGTTTTTCCAGCCACTTGTACAACTTGATATTTGAACCGCAAACAGCGATCAACTGCACGGCAGCCTCCAGATTAAGAAGCTTTTTCACAGCATCCTTAATCGGCCCCAACCCCTGCCCACCACCCATCACAAGAACAACTGGGATGTTGGAGTCAAGCCCAAGCTTTTCACGCACCTGCCTTTTGTCGAGTTTCTCTGCAAAATTATACCGGATAGGGATACCAAAAGGGCATATCTTGTGCTGCTCAACACCCTTTTTGACAAACCGGTCCATGGTGTCCTCGGAAGGAACAACATAATAATCAACGCCCTCATTAATCCAATAAGAATGCGGGGCGAAATCTGTAAGGGTTCCAACAAGATTAAATTTAAGCCCCCGAGAAACCTTAAAATCCGCCACCATACTGCACGGAAACGCCTGTGAACAGATAACTGTATCCGCCGGAAATTCTTTAAAGAGCTTTTCCAGCTTTTTGTGACTCGACTTATTAAGAAACTTGCGAATATTGGCCGAACGTTTAACCACCTTGGGGTTATCATACATATAATCCCAAACCTTCGGCGTGTGTTTAATAACCGTCATATACGCCGCATTAACCACGTGCTCCAGCAAAGGATAATTATACCCAAAACCGTTAATACTCATCACCTCGGCGTCAGGAATAAACCTTTTTAACGACTTTGAAATAGCCATCGTTGCCTGACGATGTCCAGAAACCTTGGAAATATACATCAAAAGAATTTTACGTTTTTTCATAATTCCCTCAGCTCAGCCAACACGGCGCCAACCAAAGCCTCCTGGCCTTCCTTGTAATGAATCTTTGTAATCACACCCGCCACCGGCGCCGGCACATTGAATACTGCCTTATCCGTCACAAGCTCAAGAACATCATCATCCGGTGTCACTGTCTGCCCCTGGGCAAAGTGCCAACAAACAACCTCGGCTTTTTCAATACCTTCTCCCAATTCAGGCAAAATAATGTTAACCATTCATAATCCTAACACAATGCTCAGAAAACATAGCTGCGGCCTCGTCCATTGACGGTGCACGTGCTGTTATCATTTTAACTGATGTCATGCCAATATCAAGCCCACAAGGCCTGATCACTTTGAACAACTCCAAATCCGTAGTGATATTGACACCTACCCCATGATAAGTAACCCAACGGGAAACGCCAATACCAATGGACGCCACCTTCAAAGGACCTACCCAAACCCCCCGACGTGTGTTATCACCCTTAGCCACTATACCAAAATCTTTAAGGAAATCAACGCATGCTTGTTCCAATTTCTGAAGATAGACTCCCACATCCCTTCCCATCCGTTTCAAATCAACCACAGGATAAATCACCAGCTGCCCGGGAGCATGCAAGGTCACATCCCCGCCGCGATCAACCGGAAGAACATCAAATCCTTTCTGCCGAAGGATTTCACGCGAAAGAAAGATGTTCTTTTCATCATATCGCCGGCCCAAGGTAATCGTCAGCGGGTGCTCACACGTCACCACAACAGGCTCCGCCCCACCGGCAACATCAGCCACAAGCGACTTCTGTCGCTCTAGTGCCACCCGATAATCAACCATACCCCAATGAATAACGCGCATTCATCCTCGCTTACGGTAAAACCCCGTTGAAAACTTTCGCTTCCAACGGGGCTAGAAAAGTCATGCATGAAACCCTGCTATTTCTTAAGCCGCCGAACAATGGCCCTGGCCATTTCCTGTGTGCCAACCGCTGTCGGATCATTGCGATCCGCCTTCAGGTCATAGGTCACATCCCGGCCTTCCTTGATCACATCGCACACAGCTTTCTCAAGACGAACAGCCGCCTCCATTTCGCCCAGATGCCGGAGCATCATCACCGCCGATAATATTGTGGCCGTAGGATTGACCCTGTCCTGCCCCGCATACTTTGGGGCCGATCCATGCACGGGCTCAAAAAGGGCTGCTGTTGCACCGATATTGGCACCTGGCGCAATACCAAGACCACCCACAAGACCCGCGCAAAGGTCAGAAACAATATCCCCGTACAAATTCGGCAATACCAGAACATCATAAAGCTCTGGCTTTTGCACCAACTGCATGCACATGTTATCAACAATCACATCCTCAAAAGAAACCTTGCCGGCATACTCACGGGCTATTTCCTGCCCGCAGCGAAGGAATAAACCATCCGTGAACTTCATAATATTCGCCTTGTGAACCAGTGAAACTTTCTTCCGTCCATTCTTAACGGCGTACTCAAACGCATACCGGATAATGCGCTCGGATCCAAGAATCGAAATCGGTTTTATTGAAATGGCGGAATCTTCTCGCACCTTCTTTGAAGAAAGCGCATTGATCTCCTTGATCAAATGCACAGCCTGGGTTGAATGCACATCAAACTCAACGCCAGCGTAAAGATCCTCTGTATTCTCCCGGACAATAATAATATCAACCTTTGAGTTAACCGCTTTTGTCCCCTCAATATATTTCACAGGACGCACACAGGCATAAAGATCAAGCTCTTGACGCAACTGAACATTAACAGAACGAAACCCCTTGCCGACAGGCGTCTCAATCGGCCCCTTGATAGCCACCTTGTTCTTTTTGATCGAATCAATGGCTGCCTGCGGCAGCGGGATACCACATTGGGCCATGGCCGGAGCCCCGACAACAACCTCTTCCCAAATAATATCCACGCCTGTAGCATCCACACATGAACGCATGGCTAAAACAACTTCAGGACCAATGCCGTCACCTGGCAAAAGTGTCACTTGATAAGACATAAAACCTTTCCTAACCCTTGGGGAATTTCAGGAATTGACGAAGTTCTTCAATATTCTTTGCATGAGACAAGGCCGTATCCAGACTGATATCCCCCGACTCAACAAGCTCTTTCAAAGAACGATCCATTGTCTTCATCCCGAATTGAATGCCTGTCTGCATGGCCGTTGGAATTTGTTCGATGGACTCTTCCCGGATCATATTACGGATCGCCGGCGTGGCCACCAGAACCTCCAACGCCAAGGCACGTCCGCGCCCGTTAGACCGCGGGATCAAACGCTGGCAAATAACACCCTGGATGCAGGACGCCAGCTGCTGACGAACCTGCTGCTGCTGATAAGGAGGAAAAACATCAATGATACGTTCAATCGTCTGGGGTGCATCCGGCGTATGAAGCGTTGCCAAAACCAAATGTCCTGTTTCAGCTGCGGTTAATACTGTCGAGATTGTCTCAAGGTCACGCATTTCACCGACAACAATCACGTCGGGATCCTGGCGCAAACAGCGCTTGAGCGCTTCCGCAAAAGAATGCGTATCACGATAAACCTCGCGCTGCTTGATAATGGATTTCTTGTTTGTATGAAGAAATTCAATAGGATCCTCGATGCACATGACCATGCAGCGCTCTTCACTATTAATAAGCTGCACCATAGCCGCCAAGGTTGTTGACTTGCCCATTCCCGTCGGTCCTGTCACAAGAACAAGACCATTTCTCTTGCGGGACAATGACCCCACCACCGGCGGCAACCGCAGATCATCCATTGTCGGGATAAACAGGGGGATGCGGCGAAATGCCGCCTCGACCGACCCACGCTGCTGGTGCACATTCACGCGAAAACGGTCCAGCCCCGGAAGCGCCAAAGAAAAATCCAGTTCTTTCTCTTCCTCGAACTGGATTTTCTGCGAATCCGAGAGAACATCATAAATCATTTTCTTCATCACCGCTTCACTAAGCACCTCAACCTTTAATGGTACCAAGACACCGTCAATGCGCAAAATAGGCGGCATATCCTGGGTCAGATGCAAATCAGAAGCGTTTTGCTGAACAGCGGAAAGTAAAAGTTCGCTCAGCTCAATGGCCATGGGAGATTAAATAGATCTACTGATCCATTCCTTAATACGCGAAACCCCTTCACGAATACGTTCCTGCGAAGTGCAGAATGTGAGCCTTAAATATCCTTCAGCTCCGAATCCATCGCCCGGGATCACCGCAACGTTAACCTCATTGAGAATCCTCTTGGCTAAATCAGCGCATAAACCATACTTCGAGAAATCACAAAAAAGGTAAAAAGCGCCATCTGGTTTAATATAGCGGACACCAGGGATGCCGTCAACCAAAGACATCATTAAATCACGACGAGCCTTAAACTCCCGTCGCATAAGAATAATGCTTTCCTCAGGAGCCCTAAGTGCTGCAACCGCCGCCTTCTGGCTGATCGAAGTCGGGTTAGATGTTGAATGATCCTGCAAATTTCGCATATATCCCATAATCTCGGCGGGCCCGGCCGCATACCCGATCCGCCAACCTGTCATGGAATAAGCCTTGGAAACACCATTGATCGTAATGGTTAAATCATAAATATCTTTCCCCAGAGAGGCAATCGAGGTAAACGATTCATCAGCATAAATCAGCTTTTCATAAATATCATCAGCAATAACATAAATGCCGTGAGTAACACATATTTGAGCAATAGCCTCAAGCTCCCGACGTGAATATACAGAACCAGTTGGATTTGAAGGGGAATTCAAGATCAAAAGCTTGGTTCTAGGCGTGATCGAAGCCTTCAGCTGACTTGGCGTGACTTTAAAAAATGATTCGTGTGTTGTTTGAATATACTTTGGTACAGCACCGGCGATCTTCACCATTTCAGGATAACTGACCCAGTAAGGTGCCGGGATCAAAACTTCCTCCCCCGCATCACACAAAACCATCACGGCATTATAAATAGAATGCTTGGCGCCGCACCCAACAACGATCTGGTTTGTTTTATATTCAAGCGCATTGTCACGCTTGAGTTTATCCGCAACAGCCAGGCGGAGCTCTTCAGTGCCACTTGATGGCGTATATTTAGTAAAGCCGCTGTTAATGGACTTAACAGCGGCTTCCTTGATATAATCAGGTGTATCAAAATCAGGCTCACCAGCAGCAAAACTAACAACATCCACACCCTGAGCCTTCAATTCATTCGCTCGAGCAGTAATCGCCAGTGTTGTCGAACCAACAACCTGAGCGATTCGCGTATTAATCTTAACCATAAGGTCAAGCCTTTTTAGATGTCTTCTTCGTCTTTTCGGACTTCTCTTCTTCCTTCTTTGGAGCTTTTTTCAAGGCCGGTTTTTTCGCCGTTTTCTTTTCAACAACAACAGCATCTTCGACCTTTTTACCCTTAGCATCTGCCGTATCAGCCTTTTTAGGCTCAACTGACTTTTCAGTCAATTCAAGTATCGCCATTTCAGCGTTATCCCCTTGACGATTGACAGACAACTTGATAATGCGCGTATAGCCACCATGACGATTGGCAAAACGTGGCGCAATCGTATTAAACAGTGTACTTACCAATCCATGATCACACAGAATAGCAAATGCACGACGCTTGGCCGCAAGTGTGTTTTTCTTGCCCATGGTGATCATCTTATCAACAAGTTTACGGGCTTCGCCGGCCTTAACCTTTGTCGTACGGATAGTCTGATTAATCAGAACCGCCTTGACAAGATCACGGACAGTCGCTCGACGCAACGTTTGATTTCTACCGAATTTTTTTCCAGCAACACCGTGTCTCATATATTACTCGCTCTTCTTTCTTAACTTTTTCATATCGATCTTCATGCCAAGGCTCAACCCATGTGCCTTAAGGACATCACCGATCTCCGTCAAGGATTTCTTACCGAAATTCCTGAAATCCAGCAATTCCTCTTCAGTCTTACGAACAAGTTCTGCCAGTGATTTAATGTTGGCTTCCTTGAGGCAATTGGAACTGCGCACAGAAAGCTCAAGCTCTGAAATCGGCAAACGCAACTTGTCATAAAGTGCCTGTTCTTCAGCCGAAACCTCTTCCTCTTCTTCCTCTTCTTCAGGAAGCTGACCATAACTGACAAAAACATCCAGATGACGCTGAAGAATATTTGCTGCGTACAGCAATGCTTCCTTCGGACTAATGCCGCCATTGGTCGATATCTCAAGGATCAGACGATCATAATCTGTTCGCTGACCGACGCGCGTATTTTCCGAAAAGAAATTAATTTTTTCGATCGGTGTAAAAATTGAATCGACTGCAATTGTACCAACGGCAGCACCATCTTTTTTATTAAGGTCTGCCGGAACATATCCTCGCCCACGGCAAACTTCCAACTCCATGTTAAATTCTATATCCTGCGTGATCGTGCAAATATGATGGTCAGGATTAAGCACTTCAATGGTTTCATCACAGATGATATCTTTTGCCTTGATCTCACCTTTTTTTGATGTCTTCACATAAATATTCTTCGGAGCCTTGGAATGCGAACGCACAACAAGTTCTTTCACATTAAGAATAATATCACTTACAGTTTCCAAAACACCAGGAATTGTCGAAAACTCATGTTCAACACCCTCAATGCGAATCGATGTCACCGCGCTGCCCTCAATAGAAGACAGTAAAATACGACGGAGGGAATTACCCAGGGTCACACCATAACCCCGTTCAAAAGGCTCAGCAACAAACTTCCCGAACTTATCTGTATACGAGGCCTCATCACATTCAAGACGCTTTGGCATCTGGAAATCACGCCATTTAACACCCATGAGATCTTTCCTCCTTTAAGTGAAGCCTCACTTCTGAGGCATAACAATTACTTGGAATACAATTCAATAATAAGCTGTTCGTTAACTGGGATGACAATTTCATCGCGCGCAGGAATACGCGTAACTCTTCCTTCGAACTTCACTGTATCCACCATCAACCATGTCGGGGCTGTCCACCCTTCATTCAATTCAAGGTTTTTAGTAACATATTTCTTTGTCGCTTCCTTGTCATTGAACGTAATCACATCATTTAAACTCACCAGGAATGATGGGATATCAACCTTGCGGCCATTAACACGGACTAGTCCATGATTAGCCATTTGACGCCCCTGGGCACGGGTTATAGCAAACCCCATGCGATAAAGAACATTATCCAAACGACATTCAAGCATCTGTAAAAGAACCGTTCCTGTAACACCCTTTGTACTTGATGCTTTCAAATAGTAATTGCGAAACTGCTTTTCCAAAAGGCCATAAATACGCTTAGCCTTCTGTTTTTCACGCAGCTGCAAACCATAATTGGAAAGCTTTGAACGACGTGCCCCATGCTGACCTGGAATCGTCTCATTCTTATCAAGAGACCATTTTTTCTTAAGCCCGAGGTTAACACCCTCACGACGGGAAAGACGACAACGTGGACCTGTGTAACGTGCCATGGATCAAAATTCCTTTCTACTATACTCTACGTTTCTTCCGTGGACGGCAGCCATTATGCGGAATCGGCGTAACGTCACGGATGGTGGTGACCTGAATACCTGCCGCCTGAATAGCGCGGATGGCAGATTCACGACCAGAACCAGGTCCCTTAACCAAAACTTCAACAGATTCAATGCCAAGATCTTTAGCTTTCTTGGCAGCTTCACCAGCTGCAACCTGAGCTGCAAACGGTGTCGACTTCTTTGATCCAGTAAAACCGGCAATACCAGGTGTCGCCCAGACAATTGTATTCCCTTGTCTGTCCGCGATCGTGATAATAGTATTGTTAAATGTGGCCTTGATCATAACAATGCCACTGGTAACCCCTTTTAGCGAACGCTTTTTCTGCTTGGCCTTCCTCGTCGCTGTTTTTGAAGCGGCCTGCTGCTGACTACTCGTACCTGCTGGTTTTGTGACTTTCGACATGCGTTACCTCTTATTCTGCTTTCTTCTTCATGCCGCCTACTGTGGACTTGCGGCCTTTGCGTGTGCGTGAGTTCGTACGGGTTCTCTGACCACGCACTGGTAAACCTTTACGATGGCGTAAGCCACGGTAAGACCCCATATCCATATGCTGACGGACATTCTGCTGGACTTCGCGGCGAAGATCGCCTTCCACCAGGTAATTTTTCTGAATAAATGCCGTGATCTTGGAAATTTCATCTTCCGTAAGATCCTTTGATCGCCTATCCGGGCTAACCGCTGTCGCCAAAAGGATCTTCTTTGCGCGATCAGGGCCAATACCATAAACATAAACAAGCGCTGCTTCAATGCGCTTATCTCTGGGCAAATCAATACCTAAGATTCTTGCCATAAACCCTTATCCTTGTCTTTGTTTGTGTTTAGGATTTTCACAGATCACACGAACTACGCGTTCGCGTCTGATGATCTTGCATTTATTGCAGATCCGTTTTACCGATGATTTGACTTTCATATTATTTGTTCCTGTATGTTATTCTTCCCCGGCTTAAATCATACGGGGTCAATTCAACCTTTACCTTATCGCCGGGAATAATGCGGATAAAATTCATCCTCATTTTTCCTGAAACATGCGCCATCACAATATGCCCGTTATCAAGGACAACACGAAACATGGCGTTTGGTAACGCTTCCTCAACCACACCCTCAACTTCAATTAAATCTTCTCTAGCCATAATCCATTATTCGGTCAATATAACTGGACCCACATCTGTTACGGCAATTGTATGCTCAAAATGTGCCGACGGTAATGAATCCGATGTAACAACCGTCCAGCCATCGTCAAGCGTCCGTACCGCATAGCCACCCGAATTAACCATCGGCTCTATCGCCAATACCATCCCTGACTTCAAAACCGGCCCTGTCCCTGGCTTACCATAGTTTGGTATCTCGGGATCTTCATGCAACTGCCGACCAATCCCATGCCCAACAAAATCCCGAACAACTGAAAAACCTTTTGATTCAACATATTGCTGGATCGCATTTGATACATCACCCAACCTTAAGCCAGGTTTAGCCTGCGCGATCCCTTTGTAAAGTGCCTGCCTTGTTACGTCTAGTAATTCTTGACGACGTATATCAATTTTGCCACACCCTAATGTTACAGCCATATCAGAAAAATATTTCTGATAAATAATGCCGATATCAACACTGACAATATCGCCATCCTTTATAACTCGTGGACCTGGAATGCCATGCACAACTTCATCGTTCACTGAAATACATGCACAAGCCGGGAACCCACGGTATCCTTTAAATGCTGGAAGAACATTCTCACGTACGATCATCTGTTCGGCGATCGCATTAATATCCTTCGTTGTCATTCCTGCTGTTAAAGAACTTTTGATGCTGTTGACAATCCGCGCTAATATAACACCGGCTTCCCTAAGGGTCACCAGCTCAACGGCATTCTTGATACGTATATCAAGATTTCGTTTCATTCAAAATCTTCAAAAGTTCAGCTTTGACCATCTGCGCACCATGATCCGCATTGATTGTCTTGAGTTTTCCCTGAACTTTATAATGATCAATGATAGGTTTTGTGCTCTCATTATAAACCATCATACGCTTTTTGATCGTTTCCTCATTGTCATCCGCACGCTGATACAATTCCCCGCCGCATGTGTCACATACGCCAACCTTCTTCGACGGCATATTCTTCAAATGATAAAGACCGCCACACGCCTTGCACACACGACGACCTGTTAATCGCTCCAAAACAATATCAATGGAAGCTTCCATATAAAGAGCAAAGCTTACCGACAAATTTCTTTTTAATAAAATCTTATCCAGTTCAACAGCCTGTGCCGATGTGCGAGGAAAACCATCAAACATATAACCTTTTTGATCCTTGGCTGTTGCCTCAACTTTGCCTTCTATCATGCGCGTAACAACCTCATCTGGAACAAGGCCGCCGCTTTCAACATAACGCTTGATTTCTAACCCTATTTCTGTGCCACCCTTGATCTCCGCACGAATAAGATCACCTGTGGAAATATGATGAACCCCCAACTGATCCTTAAGCGCTCCAGCTAATGTACCTTTTCCAGCGCCTGGAGCTCCCAAAAGAACAATAATCATCGTCTCCCCCTTAAATGCCCAGATTGCATAAAACCATCGTAATTATGCATCTGTAAATGTGTTTCAACCTGCTTCATGGTGTCAAGCATAACACCTACTGTGATCAAAATACCAGTGCCACCAAAAAATGATGCCACTAGATAAGGAACTTTAGCTGATGCCATAATCGCATCGGGCATTACAGCAATCGTACAAATGAAAAGAGCTCCGATAAGTGTAATGCGTGTTAATACAAAATCAAGATAATCCGCTGTTTGTTTTCCTGGACGAACGCCAGGAATAAAACCACCATGCTTCTTCATGTTTTCCGCCACATCTACAGGATTAAAAACAATCGCTGTATAGAAATAACAAAAGAAAATAATTAGTCCTGCATAAAGAGCATAATAAGGCCAGTGCCCCCGCGCCAAATATGCCGCAAAATTATTAATCCCCGAAGCCGGAAGAAAACTTGCAATTGTAGCCGGAAAAAGGATTATCGATTGCGCGAAAATAATCGCTATGATACCTGCCGTATCCACCTTAAGCGGAATATATGTTTGCTGCCCACCCGTAGCCTGACCACCTGCCATGCGACGTGCATACTGAACCGGTACCCGCCGCTGAGCTTGTGTGATTAACGTTGTAGCCAATATAACAGTAATTAAGAAAAATAACATCAATAAAATAGTCAGTGGCTGAAGCTGAGCAGCCCCGACAGTTTTAGGGTTAAGTAAAGTCATGGTCTGTTCAAACGCAGCCGGTGCTGCCGATAAAATGCCCGCAGTAATAATAAGTGACATCCCGTTGCCAACGCCACGCTCCTGGATTCTTTCACCAAGCCACATAATAATAAGCGTCCCAGTAGTAAGTGTAACCGCTGTCGTAAAACGAAACATCCAGCCTGGATTATCCACCACATGCACACCCTGAAAAGCCTGGGGGCTCTCAAGCCACAGTGCAATAAAAAATGCCTGGATAACCGCAAGAACAACCGTACCATAACGAGTGTACTGATTAATCTTCTGATGGCCGGATTGACCTTCCTTGGAAAGTTTCTCCAGCGCCGGGATGACGGCGGTTAAAAGCTGCATGATGATAGAGCTTGATATGTACGGCATGACCCCCAGAGAGAACACTGTCAGCTTTTCCAAAGAACCGCCGGAAAACATGTTCATGATACTAAAAACATTGCCACCACCGGTCGTGGCTGCAATCCGATCAAAAAACTTGGCCAATTCCGCGCCATTGATACCAGGCGTCGGAATAAAACAGCCAAGACGATAAATCGCGATGATCCCTAAAGTAAAGAGAATCTTCTTACGAAGATCCTCGATCTTAAAACATGTTACTAACGCCTTAAAAAACTGGGATAACATATTTTCGGGTTACGCCTTCTTAGATTTCTTTGCTTTCTTAGCAAGAGTAAGATTTTTCTTATTTTCCTGGATCTGAGCGTTTTCTAAATCTTTTCCAGGAATGATGATTTCAACGGCACCGCCGGCTTTCTTGATCTTTTCAGCCGCATCAGCCGAAAAGGCGAACGCCTTGACCGTTAATGCTTTCTTCAAATCGCCACGCGACAATATTTTATAAGGACGACGACGGCTACTGATCAACTGTGCTGCTTTAAGTTTATCCGCATCGACAACTGTCTTTTCATCAAACTTATTCAAAGATTCAAGTTGAACGATTTGATATACCTTGGGGTTATGTGGATTAAACCCAACTTTAGGTATGCGACGAATAAGCGCCATCTGACCACCCTCGGAACCAAGGATGATGCCGCGGCCTGACCTGGAACGTTGTCCATTATCACCACGTCCAGACTGTTTCCCCAGACCTGACCCAGGTCCACGACCTTTTCTAAACTTACGTGTTCTAGACCCCTTAGGGGACTTTAGCAAATGCAACATAAAAAAACCTTACTTGGTTGGTTCTTGGGTTACTTCAGTTTTAACTGCCTTAAGACGCGATAAACCTTCAAGTGTTGCTTTAACGACATTGAGAGGGTTACTTGAACGATGAACCTTTGTTAATATATTCTTAATACCAGCACCATCACAAATCGCACGAACAGGGCCCGCCGCGATAACACCGGTACCTTCACCCGCGGGCTTAAGAAGAACACGCGTGGCACACCACTTACCAATAACTTCATGCGGAATCGTTGTCCCGCGGCGATTGATCGGCACCATGCACTTCTTAGCCGCATTAAGACCTTTCTTAATACCC